>JBGSME010000313.1:0-4246 GCA_041740335.1 Bryobacteraceae bacterium
CGGCATTTCCCAAGACCACCTGCCAAGGATATTTGAGCGTTTCCACCGCAAGGAGTCTTTACATGACTGAGAATCAACCTATCAACCGCCGTGAAATGTTGGGAACGTCCGGTAAGGCGGCTTTGGCCGGCATCGCAGCCGCTACCGCTTCGCATGCTGCCGCCGAAAGACGCCCTCGTCTCGCCTGCGTCGTCACCTATTGGGCTGCTCCGGGATCACATGCCGACTGGATCATCACCAAGCTGTTGGACGGCTATTGGTGGCAGGGTGCCCATACTCCCTCGCGGGTGGACGTTGTGTCCGCCTACATCCACCAGGCGCAAGAAAGCGGATTGGGCCGGAAAGTCTGCAAATCGAAAGCCATTCCCCTCTTCGACACAGTAAGTGGAGCCCTCACGCTCGGGGGCAAGGAACTTGCAGTGGATGGTGTTGTCCTGGTCGGAGAGCATGGGATTTATCACAACAATCTCAACGGGCAGAAATACTATCCGCGCTGGTGGCTCTACCAGCAGATTATCCGGGTTTTCGAGCAGAGCAAGCGCTCCGTGCCCGTCTTCAACGACAAGCACCTCTCCACCAGTTGGAACGAAGCCAAGTGGATGTTTAACAAATCTCGTGAGCTGGACTTTCCTTTGTTTGGCGGTTCCTCGATACCGTTCTACTACCGCAAGCCCGAGATAGAACTCGATATCGACACGCCCATAAAGGCATCGGTTGTAGCGGGAGGCGCCGGAGACGAGGGAGGCCTTTTCCATTGTGTCGACGTGCTCCAGTCCTTCGTGGAACGCCGCAAGGGCGGTGAGACTGGCATTGAGGCGGTGCAGTGCATTCAAGGGCCGGAAACATGGAAGTGGACCGACCGCAATCCTTGGGCTGGCAATTTGCTCGACGCGGTGCGGACAAGCTTCAACCTCAAGCCGGGGCACTTTCACGATACTGTCCGCGAACCATGGGTCACTATCGTCGACTATCGTGACGGGACGAAAGCGGCCGTATATTCGGTCCACGGGGTCGGGTGGACGTACGCTGGCGACCTCGTAGGGCGCAACGATCCGGCGATCGTCTCAATGCTTGGCTGGCCCGGGCCCTACGCCCAATACCACGCCGCCAACGCCTTCGAGCACTGGCTCATCGAGATGATGCTGACCCGGAAGGAACCAGTCAATGCGGAGCGGCTCCTGCTCTCCACAGGAATTGTGTCGTACAACATGGAATCAAACTGGGAGAACGGCCGCTACTCTCAAATCGGACGCCGCATTGAGACGCCGTTCATGGACATGACCTACCGCTCCACACGGGGACCGCTTTTTAACACGGGTCCCCGGCCACCGGTCAGACCATACATACGGGGTTTTGAAAAGTAGGCTCTGAGCGAGCACGTGGCGCCCGGCGGGATGGGAGCTTTCTCGGTCACAACCCATTCCGCCAAACCCAATCAACAACTTACGCCAAAAACACTTGACAACGCCTGCTACCCTGATCCCAAAGGCAGGAGCGCCGCCGTACCGCCAGGACGGTCAACCGCTCCTGCCTTTTCGCATCCAATACGCCAAAAAAGGAGAACCAAAATGGCCATCGCCGCACAAATCCACGCCAACCAGTCCAACGCCGCCCACTCCACCGGACCCCGCACCGCCACCGGCAAAGCCGCCTCCGCACTCAACGGACTCCGCCACGGCTTCCGCTCCCAGTCCGTCCTCATCCCCGGCGACGACCCCGACGAATACCAGGAACTCCTCGACGATCTCACCGCCCACTTCGGCGCCAAATCCACCGACCTCACTGACCTCCGCTACGTTCGCGAAATGGCCGACGCCGAATGGCGTCTCCGCCGCGCCCGCCTCCATCACGAATGGCTCCTCACCGAAAAGATCGAAGAAATCGCCGCCGCCGAACCTTCGCTCGGTCCCGTCCAACTCCAAATCCGCGCCCACGAGCAGCTCGCCGCCGAATCAGCCTACTTCCGCCAAATCCTCCGTTTCGAAGAGAAATTCGAGCGTCAATACGACCGCGCCTACCGCAGCTGGGCCGCGTACAGGAAGGGCTCCGAACGCGCCCGCAATCGCGATATGGACATAGCGCTAAAGCAAGCCCTCGCCGCCCCGATTCCAGGATTTCGTCCCACCGAACCCAAATCCACTCCCGCCGCGAAAAATGATACAACCGAACCCAATCCCATCCCGGAAACGCCCCGCTATGCCCCCTGCCCCTGCGGATCGGGCGTCAAATTCAAGCGCTGCTGCGGGACTTCGGCCCCCCCCGTCCTCGGCCGTGCCGCCTGAACCGGAAATCGTGCCCCGTTCGTTCGTCAGCCGCTTGCCCGGCACCCATTGGTATGATGGCTACTCTATATGCCAACTGGAGCTGACCTCTTCGTCGACGCCCTCGAAAAACTCGGAATCGGCGATATCTACACCCTCGTCGGCGATCACCTCAATGAGGTCCTCAGCGTCGCCGGCAATCGCGGCATGCGTATCGTCGACATGCGCCACGAATCCGGTGTAACTCACGCCGCCGACGCTCATGGCCGCATCTACCGTAAACCCTGCGTCAGCCTCGTCACCGGCGGACCCGGCCACACCAACTCGCTCACCGGCATCGCCACCGCCTTCCAGGCCGCCAGCCCCATGATCGCCGTCAGCGGCGCGCCCTCTACTGCCCTTGCCGGACGCCAGGTCTTTCAAGTGATTGATCAGGTGGGCATGGCCGCTCCCGTCTGCAAGTGGGCCGCGCAACCTTCGAGCGCCGCGCAGATTCCGTTCTATCTCGGCAAGGCCTATCAGGAAGCCGTCAGCGGACGAATGGGTCCCGTCCACCTCACCATCCCCGTAAATCTCTTCGCTGCCCAGGCCGAAAATCCCCTGGCCATGCCGAACCTGCGGCCCGCTCCGGAAATGGCTCCTTCGCGCGCCGAAATCGAACAGGCGCTGGCCCTGCTCGAACAGGCCGAGCGCCCCGTGGTCATCGCCGGTAGCGGCGTCTGGTGGGCCGATGCCGGCCGTGAATTGAAACAGTTCCTCACCCGGACTAAGTTGCCTTACTACAGTGTAACTATGGCCCGCGGCATGATTCGCGACGACTTTTCCACCGCCATGGGTTGCTCCGATGGCGCGCTCAACAAAGCAGTCCACACTATCTTTCGCGAGGCGGACTTAGTGCTCGTCCTCGGCAAACGCATCGACTATCGCATGGCTCTCGGCGGTCCCCGTCTGTTCCGTCCCGAGACTAAGTTCGTCCAGATCGACATCGTGCCCCAGGAACTCGGGCTTACTCGCCGCCTCGAACTCGGCATCTGTGCCGATGTCGGCTCCGCGCTGCGCGCCATGCTCGATGTCTTGCCCGAGCGTCCCAAGGAGAAATGGGCGCCTCGCGCCGCTTGGTTGAAGCGCCAGCGCAAGCTGCGCGACGAGTGGAAGTCACACCTCGCCGAGGTGGCCACTGATCGCAGCAGTCCCATCCACCCGGCGGCCTTCTTCTCCGAACTCGGCAAGGCTCTCCCCGAAGATGTGCTCTACGCTTGGGATGGCGGTGACTTCATTCACTGGGGCCGCGCCACCCTGCCCGCCAACACGCCCGGTGGTTGGCTCAGGCTCGGACCCCTCGGCACCATCGGCTCCGCTCTGCCGAATTCCATCGCCCTCCAGCGCGCCAATCCCGGCAAGCCCGTCGTCATGATCACCGGCGACGGCTCCCTCGGGTTCTACGTCGCCGAGCTCGACACCCTCGTGCGCTATCAACTGCCCGTCGTGATCATCGTCGGTAACGACGCTGGGTGGGGCCTCGAGCGGGAACTCCAGGGCGCAATGTGCGGATCCACGGTGGCATGCGAATTGCGGGCCACCCGCTATGACCTCGTGATGAAAGGCTTCGGCGGCGAGGGCGAAAACATCACCAGTATCGACGAGGTCGGCCCCGCCGTAAAACGTGCTTTCGCCTCCGGCAAGCCGTACTTACTCAACATCAACATCCGTGGCGCGCGCAGTCCTTTTACTGACTGGCAAATCGCCGGCAAAAGTTAGCTCACGGCCGCCCGGGCTGATCGCGCCACATGCCAAGCAGCCCGTACAAATGGATCATGTGGCGCTGCATCAGTTCTTCCCCCGCGCCCACCGCGATGCGCGTAGAGGCATCGGCCCCGTAACCGCCATGCGCGGCCGTCTTGAGATCCGGAATGTAACCGGCCCACTCGCCGCCGCTTGAGTAAGTGTATCCGTAGAAAAGCGGATGCGCCACTTCGGCGTTCTTC
>JBGSME010000314.1:0-2297 GCA_041740335.1 Bryobacteraceae bacterium
CCGATGCCGGACCATCCGGCGCCGCAGCCGAGGTCGGCCACGCGGGCCCCGGTCCTCTGCAAGCGCTCATGAATATCCGCCATCGCCGGAATCCATTCCTGCCCCAATTGCTGAAGGAACATCGTGCGGTTGATGCGCGCCTGGCCTTCGCGCGCGTCCGCGCCGTACTCTTCCCATGAGATGCCGCCGCCGTTTCGAAAGGCGTTAAGCAACCGGTCCATCGGCCGGACAACGCCGTTGAAGATCTGCCCCAGGGGAGCGAGATAGTTGAGGCTCTCCGGATCGGCCAACACCTCGGCGTGAGCGGCGCAGATGGTGTATCGGCGATCGGCGGCTGAGGCGCAGGCGTCCACAACGTCCACGATGCCGGTGGCGGCTTGCTGCTCCAACCACTCTCGCGCATACCGTTCGTGGGTGCCTGTATGCGCCGCCACTTCTGCGGTGGTCATCGGACGGTGAGTGGCCAGCGCGTGATAGAAGCCCAGTTTGTCGCCAATATACATGGCGAACATGTCGAAGGCGCCGGATAGCGACTGCAGGATCCGCCCCTGGAATGCCTCCACGCTGGATTCGTTGGTATAGGGCGTCAAGGCCGGTGCGCTCATGAGTCCAGCGTACGCTGAGCCGGAGAGGCAGTCGTCAGAAACAGGTAAGTAACTTGTAAAATCTCACCGCCGGTTATCCCCCGTTCGGAGAGTGCGGTCGAGAAACTCATAAGCCTGGGTGCGAATCGCTTCGGGAAAATCGTGGCCCGCGTCGGGATGAACGGCAACCAGACGGCCGGACACACCGAAGGCTTCGTAGACCGGTTTGGCGGCGCGCACGCAAACATACACTCCCGATACGGGAAAGTTTGTATCACCGAGCGGCGCGTTGATGAATACCGCGCGCGGTGCGATTGCCGCGAGCACATCCGGAAAATCGAACGGCATCTCATTCGGACTCGCGTGGTATAGCTCTAGAATTCGCGGCATGTAGCCTTTGTGGCTCCAGCCCTTGAGGTTGCCGCCCGCGTATTGATGGAATGAGTTGAAGCCGCAACTGGTCACGGCGGCGCGGAGACGCGTGTCGAAGGCGGCTACAAAGAGCGCGTTGTGGCCGCCAAGCGAATGGCCGATAACCCCGATACGCGTCGCATCCACTTGCGGTAACGACGCCAGAAGATCCACCGCTCGGCGATGATTCACGATGCCTTTCATCGTTGCCGACGCGTAGCCGTGCGCGTAGGGATCGTAGGTGTACTCGCCGAAGTTGGGGTAGTCGGGGACGAGAGCCACATAGCCCCGTTCGGCGAGTTCGCGCGCATAGTGGAGGTTCGGCTTGCCGCCCAGCCCTGCCGGTTCCGCCTTGCCGATCTTCGTGGTCTGGTGGAGGCAAAGCATCGCCGCGTGCTTATTCTTTCCAACAAGCGGAATCAGCAGGTAGGCCGGAACACGGTCGCCGGGTTCCGCGGCGAAGGTAATCTTACGTTGGATATAGAGCTCGGTGCGCTGCTCTTCGAGCACTTCGATGTCGAGCGGCATCTTCGATAGCCCCGGCATCGGCCCCATTGCTTCCTGCATGTTCTTCAGGATCGTCGCGCGCTTTTCCTTCCATCCCGCCGGCTGCGCGCTAAGGAACGGCGCGGTTACGAGTAGAAGCACAAGTGCGTGGCGCATGGCACGAAAAGTGGTAGGGACGGGCAGATTCGAACTGCCGGCCTGCCGCTTAGGAGGCGGCCGCTCTATCCAACTGAGCTACGTCCCCACAAGGTTCGTCCTTCATTTTAACAGCCGAAGCGCGATATTATGGACCCAGTGAAAACCACTGTTCTTTGCGTGGCGGCCACATGCGCCGCAATTTTTCTGTTCCCCGCCACCGCGGAGGAATCGGCCTCCACGGGCTCGAAAGAAGCTTTTCTGAAGCTATGCGCCACCTGCCACCGTCCTGAAACCGTTGTGGTGGGACGCAGAACCCGATCCCAATGGGAAGACACGCTGGAAAAGATGATCGCCAAGGGCGCCAAGGGAACCGACGACGAATTGATGCAGACCCTTGACTACCTCATCCTGAACTATGGCCGCGTGAACATGAACAACGCCACGGCCAGTGAGATCGTGGAGATCGTAGGTCTCCCTCGCGAACAGGCCGAAGCGATCGTGAAACATCGGCGCGCCAACGGACGATTCGAAGATTTCGAGGGCCTGATGAAAGTGCCCGGAGTGGATACAAAGCAATTGGAAAAGATGCGCGACGCGATCTCGTTCTGAGGCGTCGCGCAAGGAGACCTCCCGATGAATGGAGTTCGAATGCGAGCC
>JBGSME010000315.1:0-5591 GCA_041740335.1 Bryobacteraceae bacterium
CCGTTCGCTGGCTGCCGCGCTCGGTGTGGCCATCGGTTCCGCCTCGGAGATGCCAAGCCCTGGGTCGACCGTGTTTGACGAACGAGTGCAAGGCGTCGAACACCAGCGCGGCCGGGTGATCGTGTCGGCCGACGCTCAGGCATTCGAGGCCCCTGTAGCCGGCGGATTACGCCGGGGGCTGAACGCCGCCGGCGGAGAGCCGCAGCGTTTTGCCCTCAACATCATGCACTGGCTCTCACGAAAGATCTAGGCGCCTTCAAAAAGTGGTACTTTGGTGGGCATGTTCAGGCACATGTTGACCGCTACTTTGATTGCCGTCCTCGCCTCCGGCGCGGCGCTGGTGATGGCCCAGAGATCGACGAAACCCGGCGAGGACTGGCTCCAGTTATTCAACGGCAAAGACCTCAAGGGCTGGGTGGAAATCGGCAAGGAAAAGTGGGTGGTGGACGCCGGAACCATTCATGGCCAGGCAATCTCCAAAGAGTACGGCTACCTCCAGACCGAGAAAAAGTACAAGGATTTCCACCTTTCCATGCGCTTCAAGTGCGAAGGAGACGGCAACAGTGGCCTGTTCTTCCATGTGGACTTCAAGCCCGGAACCCCGAACGTAAGCCAGGGCTTGCAGTTCGAAATCGATTGCAGCATCAATCGCCACACCGGCGGCATCTACGGCGACGGCCGCCAATGGATCGTTTGGCCCTCGCCGGAAAAGGAAGGCGTCGTCCGCCAGAGCGATTGGAACGACATGCAGATGCAGGTCGAGGGCAACCGCTACGTGTCCCGTCTGAATGGCGTCGAGATGATCGACTTTACTGACCCCACGCCTAAATCCTCCGACGGCTACATCGCATTGCAGTTGCATTCCGGCGGCACCGGCAACATGCGATTCAAGGACATCTATATCCGCGATCTTACGAAGCGGTGAACCGCTGAAGGTCTTCTACACGGATCATCACGAGATCCCTCTTCCCCCCGCGCACCGCTTTCCGATGCGCAAGTACCGGATGCTGCGCGAACGCTTGGCCTGCCAGTCTGGATTTACTCTCGCGCCCGCGCCACTAGCCACTCGCGAAGAGATTGAACGTGCGCATCATCCGGATTACGTGAGTGCTTTCCTCGAAGGTCGATTGACGCCGGAGGCCATGCGCCGCATCGGCTTTCCATGGTCGCCTGGCTTGGTCCAGCGCACGCTGGCGTCGGTGGGTGGAACCGTTGCGGCCGCGGCGCTGGCGATCGAGACTGGCTGGGGCGGTACTCTCGCCGGCGGCACTCATCACGCCTTTTATGACTACGGATCTGGCTACTGCGTCTTCAACGATATTGCCGTGGCCATTCGTGGATTGATCGCCGCCGGCGCGGTACGGCGTGCCGCTGTAGTGGATCTGGACGTCCACCAAGGCGATGGGACCGCCGCTTTGTTCGCGGCCGAGCAAGCGGTGCTCACCGTTTCCATCCACGGCAGCCATAACTTTCCATTTCGCAAACAGCGTAGTGATATCGATATCGAGCTCGATGACGGAGCAGGCGACACGGATTTCCATGCTGCCCTCGAAACCGTTCTGCCACGCGTCTGGGCCTTCGAGCCACGCATCGTCTTCTATCAAGCCGGCGTTGACGGTCTCCACGAGGATAAGTTGGGCCGCTTGGCCCTAAGTCTGGAAGGCCTGCGACGGCGAGACGTAACCGTACTTACAGAGTGCAGGCGCCGGGCGATTCCCGTCGTCGTGACACTCGGGGGCGGATATGCCGCTCCCATCGAAGCAACCGTCGAAGCGCATGCGCAAACCTTTCGCGCCTCACTGGACACGTTCGGACTCTAACCCGCCGGGGATCGTAGCTGCTTCTCAAACGCCGCGGCAAACCGATTCAGCGCCTCATTCGGCGCATCCCCGCGGACCGTGATGAAATAACTCTCGTAGTGAAAAAATATCATCCCCGGCTCAGGGCGCGACTTCTGCACGCGCTCAAAAGCCGCGCTCGGGCCCATCAGCTCCACTCGAACCGTGAGCATCGCTTTGTTCGAATCCACATAGACTCCCTGCCAGCCGCTGCCGCTCGATGCCGCTGCCGCGCCGCCCGCACTGCTGTCAAGCGTCCAATCGCCCGCAGTTTGCGGAAATACGAACACCGCGGAACGGGTGCCGCAAGAGAGAACCGCGAACGCAACAAAGGCGCAGACCAGACGCATTACTCGATTATCCGCAAGACCGGCTACGGAGTGCCACCCCGGTTGTGCTAAAACCATATGGTGGTTCTCGCGCTCTTCCACGATCTTCCCAGCTCAGCCCGGTACGATGAGCAACTGCAAAACGGCGATCTTCCCGCCCGATTACGGCTTCTCGATACGCGCGCGCAGCGCAAGGGACTCGACGATCTCGACCCATCTCGCAATCCGCTCATCGGGCTCGGCATGGAGTTAGACGCCGCCGGCAAGGTGACCAAGAACAGCTACGGCGTGTTCCATCTGGCTTGGCGCGCCGAACAAGCCGCCGACTGGGGCCAACGTGTGATGGACGAGTTGGACGAAGTCAGGAAGAGCATTAAGGCCACTCACAATACCAAGCTCAGCTTTCTGCTTTGGGCCGGCATGGGCGGCTCCGCCGAAGACAAAGCAATGTATCAGGCGGCAGGTTTGCTGCGGCGCGGCCCGAAAGTTTATGTGCTCGATTCCACTGACCCGGCGAAGCTCATCGCAATTCTCGCCGACATCGAATCCCGCTCAAAGGGCTCTCTAAAAAACGCGCTTCGCTCCACCCTCGTTGTCGGCATGGCCCTCGGGATGACCTCCTATGAGCCGGTCGTCAATCTGGAGAAGCTTTACAACCTATATGAAAGTCTTGGCCTCGACAGCCGGCCGAACTTCATCTACATGACCCTGCCGGGATCGCTCCTCGATCAGTTCGCTTCCGCGCGCGGTTACCGCCGCGTGGAGATGCAACTCGACAACGGCAATTCGACGTCCGGCCGCCACAGCGGGCCGTTGACGCGAGGCAGCCTGTATCCGCTTGGCCTCGCAGGCGTCAATCTCGATGCCTGGATCAAAGGCGCTTGCCTCGACGACACCCAGGTGGCGACAGCTTTCCGCCTCGCGGCCTTTCTCCACTCCCAGGGCGAGCACGGCCGCGACAAGGTCACACTGATGCTTCCCAAGAGCTGGGATGGCGCTGCCGTGTGGACCAAGCAGGATTTCGAAGAAAGCCTCGGAAAAAGCGAAGCGATCGGAATCAAGATCGTAGTCGGCGAGAAAGTGAAGCTCGCCAACTACCGGTCACCCAAGGATACCGCCCAGGACCGCGTATTCCTCGCCATTCGCCGCAAGGGCGAACCTCTGAACGGTGAGCGGGTCTCATTACTCCGCCGTGCCGGATATCCGGTGGCCGTCCTCACTTTCGGAGCCCGGGACCCCCTGTCCACGTACATGCAGTTCATGCACTACGTCGTCTTCGGGCTCGGCTATCTACGGAAGATGAATTTCGTCACTCAGCCGAGCGTGGAGTTGTATAAGGCGATTACCAACCAGTTGCACGAACAAGCCCAGCAGGCCGGCGGCATTCGCAACACCGATGCGTGGAAGCGGTTCGACGCAGCAGCCATCAAATATCGCGGCGGCGTTACGCTCCATACACCCTATATCGAAGGCGGCGTCGATAGCAAAAGCGCGCCCGCCGTCTATGCGAACCTACTGCGGGCAGCCGCGCGAGATCAACGCATTGACCATGGCGAACTTACTTTCTTTGGGGATACGCGCTACTCAGCGAAAGGTCGCGCTGTGCGGAAGAGAATGGACCGCGCAGCCGAACTCGTGTTTCGCTCCAAACTCAAAATGCCCGTAGATGTGTACGAAGGCCCCGCCATGAACCACTCCTATCACGAGATGATCATCGGGCACGGAAAATGTTTTTCCACCGTGCTGGTGGCTGATCGCATGGAGTCCATCAAGGCCGCTAAGTACACCCCCGAATATCACACAGCACAGTTTCTTGCCACCCAGATGGCCCTCGCTCAGCGCGGCCGTACCGTGGTAGCCCTGAAGCTGAAGGACCTCGAAAACGCGACTCTAGACGCACTGGAGGAGTTCTTCCGCCAGGTGGCCTTGCTCGTCTGAGAGACCGCGGGCGCAGTTTAAATTTGTCTGAGGAGTTGCTCTACCCGTATTTATGGCAAAGTATAAACTTGCCGGCAAAAGCGCGGCTAAGGCGAAACCCACGCGGGGCGTAATCCCGTGTCTGCTCGTAATCCTGGGAGGCATCGTATTAATGAGTCTTTTGTTCTACGCGATGCTCAGTTCCTCGGTTGAATAAAGTTATGCGAATCGATCAACGACAAGCCGGCGAATTACGTCCGGTGAAGATGACGCCTGGATATCTCGAAACGGCCGAAGGCTCGGTGCTCATCGAAATGGGCCACACTCGCGTGCTTTGCGCCGCCACCTTGGAGGACACCGTTCCTCAATGGCTGCGCGGGTCCGGACGCGGCTGGGTGACGGCCGAGTATTCGATGCTGCCCAGAGCCACCGCCACCCGCACGCCGCGCGAAGTAACCAAGGGCAAACCGTCCGGACGGACCATGGAGATCCAGCGCCTGATCGCCCGCTCCCTTCGTGCCGTCATCGACATGGAGCTCCTGGGCGAGCGCAGCTTCATCGTCGACTGCGACGTCCTCCAAGCCGACGGCGGAACACGAACGGCTGCCATCACCGGCGGCTTCGTCGCCCTCGCGCTCGCCATCCGCCAGCTCGTGCTTTTCAAAACACTCCAGAGGAATCCCGTGCTCGATCATGTCGCGGCGGTGAGCACCGGCATCGTGAAAGGCGCGCCCATGCTTGACCTCTGCTACGAAGAGGATTCCGGCGCCGACGTCGACATGAACGTCGTGATGACCGGTTCCAGTAAGTTCGTCGAGTTGCAGGCCACCGGAGAAAAAGCGGCCTTCTCCGAAGAAGATCACTCCAGGATGGTGGCCCTCGCGCGGACCGGTATCGGCGAGTTGATCGTCAAGCAAAGGGAGATTCTCGGCGTAGCATGAGGCTTTACTGCGCCACCAAGAATCAAGGCAAGGTACGCGAGTTCCAGCTGGCCGCCAGCCATTTCGGCGATCGCGTGAACAACTTGGCCATCGATACCTTGCCCGGCCTCGAAGACATTGCGCCGCCCGAGGAAACAGGATCCACCTTCGCGGAAAACGCGAGTCTAAAGGCTCTTTTCTATTCCGCCTTCACCGAAGACCCTGTGTTCGCCGACGATTCCGGGCTTGTTGTCGATGCGCTCGGCGGCGCGCCTGGTATCTACTCGGCGCGATTTGCGGGCGAGCACGCCGGCGATGCCGCCAACAATGCGCTACTCATGGAACGGATGCGCGGGCAGCCGGTCCGCGCGGCCCGGTTCGTATGCGTCATCGCCCTTGCGCGCAGCGGAAAGTTACTCGGCACATATCATGGCGCGATTGAGGGAGAGATACTCGACGATGCCCCGCGCGGAGACGGCGGCTTCGGTTACGATCCCCTGTTCTTCTATCCGCCGTTCGGTTGTACGTTGGCGGAGGTCGAGGCCAGCCGGAAGATGGACGTGTCGCACCGTGGCAAAGCGCTGGCC
>JBGSME010000316.1:0-4509 GCA_041740335.1 Bryobacteraceae bacterium
TCGCGATCACCCGAGCCGCCGCGGCCGCGGGCTCCGGCCACACTCGCTCGTTGTCGAGTTCGACAGCCACGGACCGCTGCAACAGGGTGACCGACACCACGATCCGGTTACCGGTCTTCGCCCGAACGAAGCTACCGACCAATCCTTCCAGCGCGCCGCCGGCTACTCGAACCGCATCGCCCTCGCACAGGTAGGGCCATGGCTCCAACGGCAGTCCGCTGCGCACCACTTTCTGCAGGGCATCGATTTCAAAATCCGGAACCGTCTCCGGCGCGGCGCCGCATCCGGCAATCCGGAATACGCCTGGCACCGCTGTCGCTTTACTGCGTTCGTCCAGTTCGAAACGGCAAAAGACGTAGCCGGGAAATAGCGGAATCTCGACAACACGCCGCCGGTCTGACCATCGGCGCATCTCCTTCCGCGTCGGCAGGAAGTGTTCAAAGCCAGCGCGCTCCAGGCTCAGCGCGATCCACTTCTCACGACCTGTGTATGCTTGTAATGCGTACCAACCTTTGGCCACGATCGCAACCTCCCTCTCGATAAGGTTTCAATTGTGTTTCTCTGAAAGGGATCGAGTACTTACTCAGTCTCCCAATAACATTGCGGTGAGAACTTATGCTCCCAGAGCAACTACATTTTCGACATGGCTCCGCGCTCGTGGGCGGCGTTCGCGGGTCTACGTGGACCAGACCGAAGGGGGAATCAACCGGAGTTGAACTCGCTTCAGCGACCGATTACGGGCGAGTGGGCGTGCTAACGCCACTGGCGGTCCCATTTGGATTCTCCTCCCTGGCTCGCCTCCGAATACCGCCTTACGGGGATGAGATTTCCCGTTTGCGGATACCCAAAACTAGCACCGGTGGGATGCCCTGTCAAGGCTTAAGTGGTTCCTGGTAGGTGCCTTCGTCGGGCGTTGACCCGAGGCCGTTAGTACGATAGTACCAGCGCTTCCCGGAGCAGAAGTACTTGGCGGCTGCGCTAAGTGATTGAACTAGAATAGGCGCCGGTCAGATCGATCCGCCCTCCCCTTTCGAGGTACTATCGTACCCACTGGTTCTTCCAACGCAACGTTGCCGGCCCTAGGGGACCGTTCAGGCGCTCAACCTACAACACTCACTTCTTTTTGACGCCGCGCCCACCGGCAGTCAACAAACAGGCTGAACTTTCCGTGTAAGTTTGTTGCCTAACGTCAGCCGTGGATGCGACAGTAACCAGCAACTGCCCGAACCGACATCGGCTTACGCGCGTCGCCGCCACGGCCTACGCGCTCTTAGCAGTTGTAACAAGACGCCGTCGCTCACGACATCTCGTGACGATCTCTGCCGCGTCGAACGAGGTGGAACTCGCTGCGATTCTGCCCGCTTCGCAGCGCCGGTTGCCGTCGCCGCCGGCGCTCCCTCCCCCACCTCGGGCAGCTGCGAGAGGCCGGCGGTCGGATTCATGAGATTTCGAATCGAGGGATGTTGGGGCCTCTGAAAGTCGAAGCGGACGCGCGGCCGTCAGTAAAATGATGAGCGGGCTTTGGATGGATCACTGAAGTCGCGGACGGGATTTGGACAAACGCCGGCTTCGGCGCCGGGAGTTGCCGGATGCGAGGCCCGTTTTATGCGACGATGACCTTATAAATGAAACCCATTTCTCAGCCGTCGACGGTGCCCCGGGCACATCCGCAGGCGGGTGATGGCCAGTCTGTCGACGAGGGCCAGTCTGCCGCTGAGGAAAGGAGAGTGGCTCGCAGCTCCGGTCCGCTGAACGGATCGCACGATTTGGACGCCGTGGGGACCGAGTCATCTTCCGAGAGCGATTTCCAGTCGGTTCTTATTGGCATGCTCGAGGAACGTTTGCTGCGCATAGAGGATAGCGCTTCGTTCCGTCTGAATCGCGCCCTGGGAGCGTTCCTCCGGGACCAGAGCTGCCGCATTTCGGGCTTGTTCGCCCGGCTACCGTGGCGTCCGGCCGCCCGGCGGGAGCGTCGCGATTATGCACGGTGGGTGCGGAACCAAGATGCACGCCGGCGGATGCACGCGTCTCACCAGTATGAGATCGAGACGTGGACTTCGCCTCCGAGCTTTAGTTTTCTGTATGTGACCGAAGGTCACACCGCGGAACGGCTGCAGAGGGTGATGGATTGCCTGAGGGACCAGGTTTATGGAAACTGGCAATTGTGCATCTCCCATTCCGGAGGGAAGGAATCGGAAGCCCTGGACTTTTTGCGGCGGCAGAGTGAGGAACAGGATCGGATCAAGTACAAAGTTGTGGCCCGCGACACGCCTGGTTCCGCCTGTCTGGCCGAGGCGGCCGCGATGGCAACCGGCGATTATGTGGGTTATTTGTGGCCCGGCGATGTGCTTGACAAGGAATACGTATATCACCTGGCCAAGGCTTGTTGGGATTTCGGAGCTCAAATCGCTTACTGCGATCATGACTATATAGATGCGGCCGGGCAAAGGATGCATCCCTGCTTCAAGCCGGATTGGTCCCCGGATCTCCTTACGAGTTGCCTGTACTGGGGCCGGTCTTGGGTAGTGCAGAGGCGTTTGCTTGAAGATGTCAGCAAGGGAAAAGCGTGGCTCCGGCAGGACTTTGAGGGCGATGAGCTTTACGATCTGGCGCTCCGGCTTACAGACAAACCTTCGGTAGGCGTGCGCCACGTTCCGCGCGTGCTTTACCACCAGCGGCTGAAGGGCGCCGCGTCCGCTCACAGTCAGACGAGCAATGGTGCTGGCGCCGACGCCGGACGTTTGGCACTGGAAGACGCTATGCGGCGGCGGGGGAGCACCGCATCCGTTGAGCGCGGCCAGCTTCCGAACTCCTATTTCGTTAGACGGCGCCTGGATTCACCACCGCTGGTGAGCCTGATTGTGTGCTCCTGCAATGCGAGACTCTTCGAACGATTTCTGCGGCGGCTGAAAGCGAAGACCGATTATGACGCGATCGAGCTGGTTGTGATGGAGCACCAGTCCGGGTCGGAGCCTTTTCGAATGGCGAGATTGTCGGAAATCTGGAAAGGCAAACTGGTTCACATTCCTTTCGTTGGACGCTTCAACTTCGCAACAATGGGCAATCTGGCAGCCGAGGCGGCCACGGGCAGCGTACTTGTTTTTCTCAACGATGACACCGAGCCCCGCGATGCCGACTGGCTGGATTTACTGGCGTCCCAGATTGTTCGACCTGAAATCGGCATCGTGGGAGCGCGTCTTTTGTATCCAAACGGAGCGGTGCAGCATGCCGGCATCGCCATCGGGATGTCACCGGAAGGAATGGGACATTTCGGCCGATACTCCTTCGAGAATTCGCTATATCCGTGGTTGAGTCTAACGCGAAACGTGAGCGGGGTAACAGGTGCGTGCTTCGGCATTCGCGCTTCGACTTTCCAACAACTGGGAGGTTTCGATCCGCGTTTCCCGCTCGACTACAACGATCTGGATCTTTGCCTTCGTGCCCGTGAGAACGGCTTTTCGGTGCTGCTTGAAGCGAACGCCGTTTTGTATCACCGGGAATCCACGACCCGCATTCGCGTTTGCCAGTTCCGGGAGCGCTCCTTATTTTACCGGCGTTGGTGGGAAGTAACGAAACAGCATGATCCCTATGTTCCGATCGCATTCGAGCGGAATACCGAAGAAATTCGGTTGTGCATGTGAGGCGGAATGCCGATGACGAAACGCACCGAACTGAACTTCGATGAGCAGTATTATAAAACGGGATTCGGGGCTATGCCATACGAGCGGAGCGCTCATTGGTTGTCGTTCTTCGGAACCATTTCCGAGCGGGTGATCGAAAGCCTGAGGCCGCAGCGTGTGTTTGACGCGGGTTGCGCGTTGGGATTCCTGGTGGAGGCTTTCGTCGATCGTGGTGTGGAAGCATGTGGGCTGGACGTATCGGAGTACGCAATTCGGAATGTACGGCCCGACATGCGGGAGCGCTGCCGGCACGGTTCGCTGACTGAGCCGATCGCAGGCGGTCCCTTCGATCTGATCACATGCATTGAGGTTCTCGAGCACATACCGGCAGAGGACGCCGGTGCGGCGCTGGACAACCTCTGCTCGGCAGCCACCCACATCCTGTTCTCCTCCACGCCGAGCGATTTCACCGAGCCCACCCATGTGAATGTCAGGCCGGAGCAGTATTGGCTGGACGAGTTTGCGCGCCGCGGATTTAACCCCGAACTGGACTATGACGCCAGTTACATCGCCCCACACGCGTTTCTGGTGTCGAACAACCGCGGCGCCAGTTCTCCGGGAGAGCGAACGCTGCTGGCGGAAACATTGCGGCTGCGAGGCGAGCGCGCGGCATTTCTCACGCGTCACAACGAATTGAAAGAACTCCACGAGGAGCGTGAGCGTTCGAGGGCAGAGCAGTCAGCCGCAGCCGTTCAATCCAGGCAGCTTCACGAGGCACTGGCCGAGGCGAGAGAGGCGCAAGAGGAAACTCTGAACCGGGTTCGGGACCTGGAAGTCACCCTGGACGCCGCGCAGGCGGAGATGGCCACTGAGAAAGAGGCTTCACAGA
>JBGSME010000317.1:0-2681 GCA_041740335.1 Bryobacteraceae bacterium
GGATGGGCGAAGCCGTCGCCGGCTATGCCGAGCGGGGTGACGCGCGCTTCCCGGATGGCGCGTTTCGGCAAACCGCCCGGCGAAATATTGACTTGGACTACGCGCGCCACGCTTTCAAATCCGCGGCTAGATGTCGTAGTAGAGGGCAAATTCGTAGGGGTGCGGACGGAGGCGAACGGCATCGGCTTCCGCCTTCTTCTTGTAACCGATGTAGGTTTCGATGAGCTCTTCGGTGTAGACATCGCCTTTGAGGAGGAAGCCGTGATCGTCCTCAAGGCATTCAAGGGCTTCCTCGAGCGAGGCGGGCATGGAGGGAACCTGTTTCATTTCCTCGGGGCTGAGATCGTAGATGTCCTTGTCGAGAGACTCACCCGGATCGATCTTGTTCAGGATGCCATCGAGACCGGCCATGAGCATCGCGGAGAAAGCAAGATAGGGGTTGGCGCTGGGGTCGGGCGGGCGGAACTCGACGCGTTTGGCCTTGGGATTGGCCGAGTACATGGGGATGCGGACGGCGGCGGAGCGATTGCGGCGGGAGTAGGCGAGATTGACCGGGGCTTCATAGCCGGGCACCAAACGCTTGTAGCTGTTTGTGGTGGGGGCGATGATGGCGGAGAGAGCGCGGGCATGCTTCAAGAGTCCGCCGATGTACCACAAGGCCATCTGGCTCAAGCCGGCATAGCCATCGCCGGCAAAGAGGGGCTTGCCGTCTTTCCAGATGCTCTGGTGGCAGTGCATACCGGAGCCGTTGTCGCCGAAGATGGGCTTGGGCATGAAGGTGACGGATTTGCCGTACTGGTAGGCGACGTTTTTGACGACGTACTTGTACAGCATCATGTTGTCGGCGGATTTCACGAGCGTGTTGTACTTCTGATCGATTTCGCACTGGCCGGCGGTGGCCACTTCATGATGGTGGCATTCGATTTCGATGCCGCACTTGATGAGGGTCTCCACCATTTCGGCGCGCAGATCCTGATAGTGATCCATGGGCGGAACGGGGAAGTAACCTTCCTTGTGGCGCGGCCGGTAGCCGAGGTTGTTTTCGCGGCGGCCGGAATTCCAGCGGCCTTCCTCGGCATCGATGTGATAGTAGCCTTCGTGCGCGTTCTGATCGAAGCAAATGTTGTCGAAGACGAAGAACTCGGCTTCGGCGCCGAAGAAGGAGGTGTCACCGAGGCCGGTGGTCTTGAGGTAGGCTTCGGCCTTGCGCGCGATGTGGCGTGGGTCGCGCTCATAGCTCTGGCGGGTGATGGGATCGATGACGCTGCCCACCATGACGAGGGTGGGGAACTCAGTGAAGGGATCCATCATGGCGGAAGCACCATCGGGGATCAGGAGCATGTCGCTCTCGTTGATGGCGGCCCAACCGCGGATGCTCGATCCGTCGATGCCGAAGCCATCTTCGAAGGAGTCGACGGAGAGCTGGGAGATCGGATAAGAGATGTGTTGCCAAAGGCCGGGCAGATCTGTAAAGCGCAGATCGAGTTGCCTGGCGTCGTTTTTCTTCGCGAAATCTAGGACTTCTTTCGGGGTCATAGATCCTCCCTTGGATTTGTGGTGGCGATCGAACTCTAAAGCTTGGGGCCGGTTTGCGGCAGCTTACTTTAAGTGTCAGCATAGAAGATCGCCGGGCCAGGGTCAAATCGAAATTTATTATGGAGCAGATCAAGATCGACTGGAATGAGCGACGCGAGACAATGACGGTTTCCGAACTGACGCTTCGGATCCGGAACGTGTTTGGCAAGTCGTTCGCGGAGGTGTCGGTGACGGGGGAGATTTCGGGTCTGAAGATGGCCGCCAGCGGGCACGCTTACTTTACTCTCAAGGATTCGGGAGCACAGATCCGGGTGGCCTGTTTCCGGAACACGCTGCGGCTTTTGAAATTCCGGCCCGAGGAGGGCATGGCCGTTTTGGTTCGTGGACGGATCGACGTTTATGAGCCGCGGGGCGAGTATCAACTGCTGGTGGATTGGCTGGAACCGCAAGGAGCCGGCGCGCTACAGGCGGCTTTTGAGCAGTTGAAGAAGCGTCTGGAAGCGGAAGGATTGTTCGACGGCGCGCGGAAGCGGGCACTGCCGCGGTTTCCGCAACGGATCGGGATCGTGACGTCGCGATCGGGAGCTGTGATTCGAGACATGCTGCATGTGCTGCGGCGCCGGTCACCGGGCGTGCATGTCCGGCTTTTTCCAGCACTGGTTCAGGGCGAAGGATCGGTGAGCGCGGTGGTGGAGGGGATCGAATACTTCAGCCGGTCCGGTTGGGCGGAGGTGGTGATTGTGGGCCGGGGCGGCGGATCGATTGAGGATCTATGGACGTTCAACGAAGAATCGGTGGCGCGGGCGATAGCGCAGTGCGGGGTTCCGGTGATCTCGGCGGTGGGACACGAAACAGACTTCACGATCGCGGACTTCGTGGCGGATCTGCGCGCTCCGACGCCTTCGGCAGCGGCGGAACTGGCGGTACCGAATCAGGCGGAAGTAGTTGCGGCGATCGAAGGAATGCGCCGGCATCTGGAACGGGCGATCGGTTTGAAGCTGGCGCGGAAATCGGCCCAGGTGACGCGGCCGCTGCGCACGATGTTCTCGACCAGCGAGAGGAACGATCCGGCGCAGAAGGCCGACACCAGGGTGACCAGGAAGCCGCCGATCATGCCGAGGTAGCGGGCGCTGCTGCCGCTCACC
>JBGSME010000318.1:0-3950 GCA_041740335.1 Bryobacteraceae bacterium
AATGCACCCAATGCGGTAGCGCCAGCGTCCGCTCAATAAACGGATCGGTTGTGATCATCTCTCCGCCCACACGACCCAATACCGCCGACCCCACATAGATCACAATCGGATACCGGTCCATCAGCGTCGAAAGTATCCGGCTCGTAAAAATCACAAACGGTATCGAAAGCCCCAGCCCGAAAATCAGCAGCCGCAAATCGCCCTTTGACGCGCCCGCCACGGCCAGAATGTTGTCGGTCGACATCGTCAGGTCCGCTACCAGGATCAGCCACATCGCCTGCCACAAACTCTTCGCTTCCGCTCCCTCTTCCTCCGGACCCGAGTCGCTCAACAACTTCACCGCGATCCACAAAATCGCCAACCCGCCCGCCAGTTTGATGAATTCCACCCGCAAAAGCTGGGCAGCGAAAAACGTGAGCGCGATCCGCAACGCCACCGCCAAGGCTGATCCGAGCAGGATACCCATCCGTCGTTCCCGCTCCCCGAGTGACCGCACAGCCATTGCGATCACCACCGCGTTGTCGCCAGCCAACAGAATGTCAATGAAGACGATTGAGAGTGCGGGGATGAGGATGTCCATGAACGGGATGCCGAAACCAGTCTATTCATGTTGAATGACGGGTGGGCGGTAGTCAACTCCGTCGCGCCGGCGAGCGTCTCTCCGCCGCCCGAACCCCAGCCATCCGCGACTGTCCGGTCCCTCGGCCCCGTTGATAACTCCCCGGTTCTTCAGCCCGGGGCTATACTGTGAGCAGGTTCCATTCATGCTGTTGTTGGTTGTCTCCCTGCTGGCAATCTCGGCTTCCGGTCTTCTCGCCGGCGACATTGTGGAGACCCTCCCGCGAGTACGCACCATCAAGGGCGAACTCATCCAGTGGAGAATTCAAGGCTTGGCCGGGGCGATGGCGATTCGTATCGATGACAACAGCATCGAGCGCTGCCGCGTCCTGGAAGGCAGCCGTCTCATGCGCGCCGGCATCCGCATCCACCCCCACGGCGTACGTCTCGGCGATACCGTCGAAGTGGAGGCCGACTACGGCGGCGGACGCTGCAATGTGCTCAAGCTCCACATACGCCCATTTCAAGGCGAACGCAAAATGGTCAACGGCAAGTATCGCTCGCCGCTCTATCCCCGCGCCTATCTCGATGCCCTCTGGGCTCGCGGACTGTTGACCTTCTCCGGAATCGTCGGGCGCATCGATGACGGCCGGCTGTTCATCCGCATGCGCGAACACGGGGAACGCTCATTCGCGCTCCGTGACGACACGGTCTTCCAATATGAAGGCGTTCAGGTGGAACGTGACACTCTCGAGGCTTACACTCGCGTCTTCGTTCGCGCCAGCCGTACCGCCGATGGCGACCTCGAGGCCTATCAGGTCCTCTGGGGCCAGATACTCCGCCCCGGGCACTGAAACGCTCAGTTCGATTCCGTCCGCTCTGCCATCCACCCGAGCGTCTCTTCCCATCCCACGATGCCCGTCACCGCTCCAAGACTGCACACGCTAATCGCTCCCACCGCATTGCCGATGCGCGCCGCCTCCGTATACCCATAGCCGCGGTAGAGCGCCGCGAAAAATCCAGCCGCAAAGCAGTCGCCCGCTCCCGTCGTATCCACCATCTTCACCTCGAATGCATCCACCGCCGTTGCTTCGCCGCCCTGGAATACCACGCACCCGCGCCTGCCCAGCTTCACAATCAGATCGGTAGCGCCCTCGTTTCGCAACGCCTGCGCAATCAATCCCGCCTCGGTATGCCCCGTCAGCATTCGTGCTTCGTCTTCGTTCACGAACAGTAGATCGGTGTACGGCAGCGCCGGACTCAACGTCTCCATCCAACGCCCGTCGGTCGCCCAGCCCGTGTCGAGCGAAGTACTCAGCCCCGCCTCCCGCGCCCGGCGCATCCTTTCGCCCACATTCCGCCGAAGATTCGGTAGCGAAAAAAGGTTCGCCTGGTGATAGTGCGAAAAACCCGCTGCCGCCGATCCCTCGAACGAGGCCGGCTCGGCGAATGCCTCCAGGCTTGACCCTAACCGCTGCATGAACAGCCGGTCCGCCCGTGAGTTCACCACGCAGATCGTTGTTGTCGTCGGCCCCACCGATCGCAAGATGCCCGCGGTGTCCGCGCCTACTCCCTCCAGCTTCGCGATCAGTTTGTCCCCGCGTTCGTCGTGCCCCACCATTCCGAGCGTTCGCACCGGAACGCCCAGCGCTCCCAACACGTACGATGTGTTGCTCCCGTTCCCGCCCATGTCTTCCACCAACTCGTCCACCCATGTGTTGGTTCCCCATTGGAACTCATCCACGGGACGCACCAGTATGTCCCAACAGATGTTACCCGCGCACAGGATGCCTTGCAATGAACGGAGGGACATGATTGGATCCTGCGCGTGCTTACCCGGCGGCCCGTTCCGGGCGCGTCCAAACGAAAGCGTCGAATTCGTGAATTGTCCGGAATCCTACTTTCGAATACAACCGCACCGCTCCTTCGTTCGACGCCGTTACCGTCAAACTCACCCGCCGGCATCCCTGGGCCGCGATGTTGCCCGTCGAGCGCCGCAGCAACTCGTACCCCACGCTCCGGCTCGTCCAATCCGGATCCACGCAGATCTGCGTCACGTGGCCAACGTCGTAGGCGATCATGCTCGCCAGACTCAGTCCAATCAGCCTCCCGTCCCTTCGGTCCACCGCCGAGAACGACGCCGCTCCCAGAAAGCTTCCGCATCCCGGGTATTGAATGATGTTGTGCAGAAAACGCCGCGCTCCCGATACAGAACGGTACTGATCGTTGATGTGCGAATCGACGTGGTCGCGATACGACCGCGCGATCAGCCGCGCCGCCTGCTCCTGCTCCCGCTCATGCCACGGAATGATCTCCACGCCATTTAGTTCCCGCGCCGGTAGCACCGCTGGTCCCGCGCTTCCGGGGGTCAGTTCGGCCAACATAAAGTTGCGGTGGAACGTGCGGATGCATTCCGCGAATGGCATCCGCGCCCGCGCCCGTTCCGACATCAGCATCAGTTGCGATTCAACCCGGTCGATCCCCGGCGTAGCCCACAGCATTTGCAGCGACGCTGTCAGCAGCGCATGCTCCAGTTCCGGCGTCGCAAAGTCCCGCATCACGTACAAATCGCCCAGCAGTCCCTTGCGCTCTTCGCAGACGAAGTAGCAATACCCAACCGGTGTGTTGCCCGCCACCAGCGCGTATCCTCCCAACGATTGCGTTCGCACGAATCGCCGCACCAGATCCGCCGACGGACGGAAGTCCCAGTCCAGGCGATGTTCCCACACCTCGGCCTCTTCGCCCAGCAGGGAGTCGAATTGTTCCGGGCCCAGGTATCGGAGTTCGACCAGCGCCGGCGTCGGGTGGTCGGGAAGCGCCGCCATATATATGGGATTGTACTTGATCGAGCCCTGTTCAATTCGCCGCGGGGAACTCTCCACGCGCCGCCTCCAGCCACTCGCCCATCGTCAACAATAACTCTTCCTCCCATGGCCGCCCGATCAACTGGACTCCCACCGGCAGCCCGTCGCCGTTCACCAACATCGGAACCACCAACGACGGCAGCCCCAGCAGATTCACCCAAACCAGAGGCATGTTCGCTTCGAATAACCCGACCTGCTTCGCGCCCGTTTCCAACCGCCGCGCGCGATGCCGAAACGCTGCCGTCGCGCACACCGGCGATAGGATCACGGGAACGTCTTCCATCATCGACAGCACTACCGCCCGCATCGCATCGCGCAACGCGAGATTCTCCACCACCTGCTTGCCCGTCGGCTCCGGCCGGCTTTTCAACTGGTTGTAGATCGACAAAGCTTTTTGTCGCCGTTGTTTGAGAGATACAGCCAGGCAGTAAATTAATAGATGCAAACATTAGAGCGCTAAGGGTAGCAATCCGACGCAGAGTCAAGGGCATGCGGTCTCCATCTATTTACGATTCATGCGGAGCAATA
>JBGSME010000319.1:0-4105 GCA_041740335.1 Bryobacteraceae bacterium
CGACGTAGCCGTCGAACACGTCGGAGACACCTGCGCCGAGATCGACGCGCCAGGAGTCCGCGGGGAGGAGGTCGACACGGGAGCGTTCGAGAGACTGGATGGCGAGGCGGAAGAGGCGGAGCGATTCGGCATGGCGGCCGAGGCGGAGCAAGGCTCGAGCGCGAAGGAACTGGACACGCCATTCGGGGATGGCAGCGCCGAGGGAGCGGCTGCGAGCGGCGGCGTCGAAAAGATGGAGAGCGGCGGCTGGATTCCCTTGATCGAGGCGGAGTTCGCCAAGGAGGAGAAGGGTGGTTGAGGTTTCCGGATCGCGGGAGAGGGAGCGGATCCGAAAGGCCTGGGAAAGGGCTTCGTCGGCGAGTTCGCGTTTACCCCTACGCATTTGTTCTATCCCGAGGGCTTCCCAGACCCAGCCTTCGAGCGAGCGCTTGGTGCTGAGAGCGGCGGGGGCGAGCAGGGAGGTGAGGCGTTCGAGGGACCGGTCCGGGTCACCGGTGCGTGCGAGGAGGCGGGCGTAGTGAATCTCCATTTGGAGGCGGGTGTCGAGGGGCCCGCCGGATGGAAAGGATTGAAGGGCATCTTCGGAAGCGGCGAGCGCGGGTTGGAGCGCGAAGGCTTGGAGGTGAAGGTTAGAGAGGTTGTGGGAGGCGGTGCTGGCCAGGAGACGGGCTCCGGCGGCGCGTGCCGAGTCCCGGGCGAGGATGTATTCGGGAATGGCTTCGGGAAACTGGAAGAGGCGCTGGTGGCAGACGGCGCGATAGAGGTGAATGGAAGTGGCGGCGGGTGTGGCGGGGTGCTGTTGAAGATAAGAGTCGGCGGTGGAGAGGCGTAGGAGAGCTTGTTCGAAGTTGAAGTCGGCGATGAGCGCGTGGACGGCGCGGAGGGTTGCGAGGACGGCGGGAGGAGTTTGCGGAGTGGCGGGAAAGACGCCGGACGGCGGCTGGCCGGTCATCACGAGAAACAGAGTGATGACTGGGGGAAGTGTCTTCATTGGCACGATGAGAACCCGGACGGGAAGTCATGCGAAGGGGAGGATATTTCGCCTCCCCTTCGCGGTAAGGATACCAGACTTTTGCCGTGAAATGGCAGCTTGTTTTAAAAGAAGCATTCCTACTTTTTACGTGCGTCAGTGAGCGCACGAAGCATTAGCCGGGCCTAGAGGGCCGAGCTTTTAAGCCCCGCCCTGTGCCGGCTAGTTAGAACCACTGATCGGGAGGATCCGGAACAATGATAATCGGCTCTTCGGTCATGTCAGTATCGAAGGGGACAGCCCCCCTCGCTCCTGACTCAACGGTATCAGAGCGGGTGGCGAGACCGGCAAACCCGATCCGGGCAAGCCTATGATTCGAACAGAGAAAAAAAATTCGATCGTCCGGTTAGCAACGAGCCTTGCCGATTTTTACTTAATTTTTTCGTCTTTTTCGACCTTACCGTCGCGGATGTAGATGATGCGGTGCGCGTACATGGCGATGTCATGTTCGTGCGTGACGAGGATGATGGTGTTGCCTTGTTGGTGGAGGCGGTCAAAGAGCCCCATGATCTCGTTACCGGTGGCGGAATCGAGGTTACCGGTTGGCTCATCGGCGAGCAAAATGGAAGGATTATTGACGAGGGCGCGGGCGACGGCGACTCTCTGGCGCTGTCCGCCGGACAGTTCACTGGGGCGGTGGTACATGCGCTGTTCGAGATCGACGTGGCGGAGGGCGGCCTTGGCCATCTCAAGGCGTTTTTCGGCGGGGATGCCGGAGTAGATGAGCGGGAGTTCGACGTTGTGGAGGGCGGTGGCGCGGGCGAGGAGGTTGAAGGTCTGGAAGACGAAGCCGATTTCCTTGTTTCGGATGCGGGCGAGTTCGTCGTCGCTCATGGTTGAAACGAGGGAGCCGTTGATGTAGTAGAGGCCGCCGGTAGGGGTATCGAGGCAGCCGATGAGATTCATGAGGGTGGATTTACCGGAGCCGGAAGGGCCCATGATGGCGACGTATTCGCCACGGTGGATCTCAATATCGGTACCAGCGACGGCGTTGATCTCCTGATCACCCATGATGTAGGTTTTGCGTAAGTCATAAGTACGGATGACGATGCCATCCTTTTTGAGTTGTTGCCCTCGGGCGATCAAATCCTCTGCTTGAGCGGTTGCCATCAGATCTCCTTCCAAGACTCCGTACACGGGGCGCCAAGGTGGATGGACGCCGGCGGGTGGCGGCAGGTAACGCTACCTATCTATTCTAGTCTAGCCTGCCTATCTGAAACCCTATTCTGCTGGTGGGGTGAACCGGTAGGGTCTACGATTCCGGCTTGGCGGGGGTCTTGTTGTCCACTTTGATTCGAGCGCCGTTGCGCAGAGTACGAATCACTTTGTAGCTACCGGTGATGATTTCGTCGCCGTCTTTGACGCCGGAGAGGACTTCGATATCGGTGGCGCCGGTGATGCCGGTTTCGACTTTACGGAACACGGCTTTCTCGCCTTCGATGATGAACACGCCCTGAATCTCCTCTTTTCGGGCCTTTTCGGCGACCGGATCGCGCTGGACGGGGGCCTGCTTTTCGGCACCGGGTGTTTCCGGTTCGAGGTCGCCTTTTTGGCGAACGGTGAGGGCCTGGATGGGAATGGAGGGGACGCCGTTGCGGGTGGCGGTGATGATTTTGGCGGTGCAGGAGAGGCCGGGGCGGATTTCGGTGGGCGGGTTGGTGAGGGCGACGACGACCTTGAAGTCCTTGGCTTCCTGGCTGGAAATGGCCGATTGGGAGGCGGCGAGGCCGGTGGAGCGGAGAATGGCTGTATTGCCGATTTCGATGACGCGGCCTTTGAAGGTCTGGTTGGGCATGGCGTCGATGGTGACGTCGGCTTCCTGGTCGAGGGTGACGTTGATGATGTCGGTTTCGTCGACTTTGACTTCGGCGGTGATCAGGGACATGTCGGCGATGGTCATGATCAGGCTGGAGGCCGAGTTCTGGATACCGGGGACGACGGTTTCGCCGACGCGGACGGGGAGATTGGTAACCATGCCGTCGATGGGGGCGACCGATTTGGTGCGTTGGAGGACATCCTGAGCGGAGCGAAGATTGGCCTGACTGAGAGCGACTCGCTTCTGGGTGGCGTTGAGGGCGGCGCGCTGGCGCTCGAGATCGGAGCGGGCTTGCGGGATACGGGTTTCGGCCTCGCGGACGGCAGCCTCGGCGGTTCGGACGGCGATTTGGCGTTGATCGAACTCCTGTTTGGCGATCAGCTTTTCATCGAAGAGTTTTTGAGTGCGGGCGAAGTCGACCTTGGCGCGATCCAGTTCAGACTGGGCGCGGGCGAGCGACGCTTCGAGTGTGCGGATGCCCTGTTCGGCGGCCTTGAGGCCGGCTTCGGAGGCGGTGGAATCGGCTTCCGACGAACTCACCTGAGCGCGCTGGGCGGCGACCTGGGCTTCCGGCTGGACCGATTCGAGGGTGGCGAGTAACTGGCCCTTGCGGACGTTCTGCCCTTCGGCGACGAGGATGCTGGTAATGCGGGAAGGTACATTGGCGCTGGTGCCGATGTTGATGTAGTTACGGGGCTTGATCTCACCGGAAGCTGTGACAAGCGAGACAAGGTTCTGGCGGACGGCGCGGCCGGTTTGCACGGTGACGATACCGCGTTTACTGTATTGGATACCGCCAAAGATGCCGCCGGCGGCGAGCAAGATGGCGAGAATGCCGAGGGTTACTTTCCACTTTGTCTTCAAGCTAGATGGATCTCCGTATTGAATCAGACGCGAACCTGGGGCTGAGTGTTCGAACAATCCTATGGTAGCAAGCGGATTTTCGGAACCTGAGCGGCGGGGCGCGCGTTAGTTTTCATTGCGGCTATTGTGGGCCGGAGGTGTGCAGACGCGATAACGGGTGTGATAGAAAGGATTTCGGAGGGGCAAGAATGGAACTACTGCAGACGCTTGGCTCGACGCTCGGACTGGGTTTTCTGTCTGGGTTTCGCCTGTACGCGACGGTGCTGGCGTTGGGGTTGGCGATCCGTTTCAATCTGTTTCATTTGAGCCAGGATATGTCGGCGCTGGGGATTCTGGCGGATTGGAAAGTGCTGGCGGCGGCGGGTGTGGCGTGCGCGGTGGAGTTTTTGGCGGAC
>JBGSME010000320.1:0-4401 GCA_041740335.1 Bryobacteraceae bacterium
ACATAGGAGCGCCCGTCCGGCAGCAGATAGATACCTTCGTCGAGCATCGCGCGAACGTAGGCCGTCTGCCGATCCTTGTCATTGCCAAGCGTATCCCGATATTGCCGGAGCTCGGTTCTGCTGGTGAAATGAAGCGCGAACGCCGCGCCGAACCCCCGCACCTGCACCGCGATGCCATGCCGTGCTGCCCGCTCGCCGATCCCGTCCATCAGTTCCTTGCCCAGCCGGTTGGCGTGCTTCAGCGCCGCGCCGTCGTCTTCGGTCAACACATCCAACGCAGCGTTTGCCGCCGCCAGCGCCATTGGATTTCCGTTGAACGTGCCGCCGAAGTTCACGCCCTTCAGCATTTCCTCCATCACATCGGCGCGGCCCGCAATCGCGCTCAGCGTCATCCCCGCGCCCATCGCCTTGCCGAACGTCGCCAGATCCGGCTTTACGCCGAAGGCCTGCTGAGCGCCGCCCGGCGCCATCCGAAATCCCGTAATCACCTCGTCGAAAATCAGCAGCGCGCCGTGCCGCTTCGTGATCGAACGCAGCGCCTCGAGATATCCCGGCTCCGGCATCAGGCATCCGCTATTGCACAATACCGGCTCGGTGATCACCGCCGCGATCTCGTCCCCGCGCGACGCCAACAGCCGCTCCACATACCCGGCGTCGTTCCAGGGCGCCACCAGAACGTTGTCGACGGCGTTCGGAACCGCACCTCGCGATTGAGCCGCCGCCACCGGCGCATCGGCCGGACCCATCGCGTCAATCGGCGCCCGGTAGCTGATCAGCACCGAATCGAGCCACCCGTGATAGTGCCCCTCGAACTTGAGAATCAAATTCCGGTTGGTGAATCCGCGCGCCAAACGCAGCGCCGCTTGCACGGCTTCGCTTCCGCTCGATGTGAACGCCACGCGCTCCGCGCAAGGTACCGCCTTTTGAAATTTCTCTCCAACCTCCGGCTCCAATCGATGCTGCGCGCCGTAGGTGTGAACGCCCATCGCCGCCTTCGCAACCGCTTCGCACACGCGGGCGTTTCGATAGCCGAGAATGTTCGGCCCCCACGCCAAGGTGTAGTCCACGTATTCATTGCCGTCGACGTCAGTCAACCGCGACCCGGTTCCATCCTCGAAATAAAGAGGCACCGGGAACATCGCCCGGAACGGGCTGCTCACTCCGCCAACTAAAGATCCGCGCGCACGCGCCAGCAGTTCATGTGAATTCCGCCATTTGTCAGACATAAGGACGTTGTATCACGCCCGGCCGCCGTCAGAATTCCAGGCGCAGCGCGAACTGCATCTGCCGCGGCAAGCTCACCGTCGACCGCACGCGCCCAAAGTCCGGACTCTCGATATTCGTATCCGGCGTTCCCAGCGTCGGTGTGTTGGTGACGTTGAACGTCTCCCAGCGGAATTGCAGACGCATCCGCTCGGTGAGCGCAAAGGCCTTCGTCAGCCCGAAGTCGAGATTGAACAACCCATCTTCATTCAAAATGGCGCGGCCAGCGTTGCCGAGATACCACGTCCCATCGGCAGAGCGCGGACTCACGAACGCCGCCGTGTCAAACCATCGTTCGGAGGTCCGGTTGTCCAGGCGCGGATCGCGGATGCGGTCCGGCCACCAGGTGCCGATACCAGTGGCGCCCAAACGCTGCCGTGCATTCGGCACTGTGACGGTGAAGTAGTTCCCCGTCTGCATGGACCATAGCGATGTCAACTGCCAGCCGCCGAGCAAGTGATTCAGCACTCCTCCGCCCCCATCCCAGCGCTTTCCCTTACCGAACGGCAACTCGTAGACGCTCGAGAAAATCCACCGGTGGCGAACGTCAAAATTCGAATTGCCGCGGTTGGAATCGAAGTCGCGGAAGTTCATGAGTCCCCCGCCCCCCGGACCAAACTGTTCCGGCGTGTTGTCGATCGAATGGCCCCACGTATACCCGGCGGTGAAATAAAATCCAGAGGCGTAGCGGCGCTCCAACTGCACGTTGAGCCCGTGATACGACGAATGGCCGAAGGGCGTCGTGAGATTGATGTTGTTCCACTCCGGAATCCGGCGGCGCTGGCGTTCAGTCGCGGGCGGACCCAGATCGGATCCGTTCCAGTTGTAGCTTTCCTGAATGAAGTTCGTCGAACTGCCCACGTACGCAGTCGTTAGCGAGAGGTTGCGCGCCAGTTCCCGCTGCACGGCGATGTTCCATTGGTACACGGTGGGCGTGGGGAAGTTCTGGTCCCACACGGTCCAATTGAGATTGGCCGGCGGAGTGTTGCCGTTGGCGCCAAGGAAGTTCGCCGGAAACCCGTCGCGAAGATTCAATGCCGGGCGCGTCGCCGTGGATTGCGCGGTCACGCTTTGGTTGTACGGCCAGTTGTTGATCTGCCGCCCATTGGCCCCCAACGCACCTTGTCCGCCATAGAAGATGCCGGTGCCGGCGCGAACCACCGTCGACGATGTCGCCTGCCAGGCGAACCCGAACCGCGGAGCCCAATTGTTGGTGTCGGTGTTCACCAGTCCGCGGCAAGTCCACGACTGGCCGCAATCACCCGCCGTCACGATGCTGTTGAACGACGGCACCGCGCCGAGTTCCAGCTTGTTCATACGGTTGTTCTTGTCAAACCACGGCGAGTTGAGCTCATAGCGGACTCCGAGATTCAACGTGAGCCGCGAGGTGATCTTCCAGTCATCCAATGCGTAGAACATGTTCTCGTTGAAGCGCTGATCGCCCAGCAGCAACGTGGTGAGGTTGGCGGAAGAGGGCATGCCCAGCAGAAAATCGCCAAAGGAGATGCGAGTGAAATTGCCGTCAAAGGTGAAGTTGGCGTGCCCGGATGCGCCGCCGAAAATATCGTTCTGGTTGCGCCGCACATCGGCGCCGAACTTGAAGTTGTGCGCCCCGCGGTTCCAGGACACGTTGTCGAGAAACTGATGCACCTGCGCCACTTTAAAATTCGGCATTGACCCCGGTTCGCCCAGCCCCTCAAACCCCAACGCTCCGCTCAGCGTAAACCGCGGCAGCCCAAACAACCGGTCCGACGACGGAATGCCCTTGATGCCGAACTGTTGAGCGAGCGTATCGAGCGGCACGTCGGTTAGTTCGCGCTTGTCCACTTTCTGACGCGAGAGGCCATAGCGTAGTTCGTTGATCAGCATCGGCGACACCACGCGGGTGTAAGAAACCGCCAGGGACCGTGCGTCGTTGTCGTCGAGGGCACGGTCGTTCCCTTGCCCTCCCCGCGCCGGCTCCGCAAATACAGACTGGCGCAAATTGTCGAAAAGAGAGTACGAGAAGCGCCCGAAGATCTTGTCTCTGTCCGACAGGTTGTGATCCACCCGGGCGTCGATCGCTTCGCGCCTCGTGTTCCACGCCGGGCCGGAAATGAAATTCTGCCGCGTCCCCAAACCGGTAAAGTTCGGATCCGGCCACAGCGTGCGTACCTTCTCGGCGACCGGATCGAATCGCGAAGCCGGAATCCGATTGCCCGGAAACGCCTGCCCCGTCGCCGGATCCCGCACGGTCACCCGCGCCGGATCGAAGATCCCGTTGCGCTCGTCCGCCGTCGGCACGATGGCGGTGTCCGATTGCGAACGCCGCTCGCGCCGGCCCTCCCAACTTCCGAAGAAAAAGGTCCGGTTGCGGGCAATCGGACCGCCGAAAGTGGCGCCGAATTGATTTTGCTTCAGCACTTCGGGGTCGGCGCGGCCGTCCCCCGTGCGATCGACGTAAGTGAAGGCGTCGCGTGAGTCAGTGGCATCGTTGCGCAGATACTCGTACGCCGTGCCGTGAAACTGGTTGGTGCCGCTCTTGATCGACACGATCATCACGGCGCCGGAGTTGCGCCCGAACTCGGCCGTGTAGTTCGAGGTCTGTACCTTGAACTCGGCGACCGCATCGAGGGACGGCACCACCACCTGCATCTTCCGATCCTGCATGCCCATCACGTTGTTGTTGTTGTCGATACCGTCGATCAGAAACGAGTTCTGCGTCATGCGCTGGCCGTTGGCGTTGAACCCGCTCTCCCGGTCCCGGGACCGAGTGGACGGCATGATGCCGGCCGAGGTCCAGGCCAGTTGCTGAAAGTTGCGGCCGTTCAATGGCAGTTCGCGCATTTCCTTCTGGCTCACCACGTGCGCCAAGTTCGACGTTTCAGCCTGCAGAACAGGGATCTCCGCGGTGACGGAAACCGATTCGGTCACCTCGCCAACCTCCAGTTTCAAGTCGACGCGAGCACGGTCCTGCGCGCTCAATCGCAGTTCGGGAAACAACGCGCGCTTGAATCCCGTGAGTTCCACCGTCACCGAGTATCGCCCGATTCGCAGCGGGCCAACCGTATACCCGCCGGTCTCCGCGGTCGCCACTTCGCGCGTTTCCGCCGTGTCGAGGTTCGTCGCAACCACGCGGGCTCCCACCACCGCCGCGCC
>JBGSME010000321.1:0-9365 GCA_041740335.1 Bryobacteraceae bacterium
TTTCGCGGCGGCGGCGTTTCCGCTCACGCGGCTCCAGCGGCCTCCGCTATCGCGGCTTTCGCTGGCGGTGGATTTGATTGCGCCGTTCGCGGTGCACTGGGCGAGCGGCGATCCGGGGGGGAATCTGCTGCTGTTCTGGTATTTCTATGTGGCGGCGTCGCTGGTGCTGTTTCATGACTGGCTGGAAACGGGGGCGGCGGTTGTATTGTGGTGGGGGTTATCGGCGCTATTGCTTCCGGCGCATCTGATGCTGGCGGTATTGCTGGGGGCGTTGGCGGTTGTAGCGACGGCGCTGAAGCATCAATTCGAGGAGCGGCTGCACCGGTTGTCGCGGCAATCGGTGATGAGCCGGGCCGAGGCGTTGTCGGCGCGGGAGGTGGAGCGGGATCGGATTGCGAACGATTTTCACGATGGTCCGCTGCAGAGCTTCATGAGTTTGCAGATGCGGCTGGAGGTGGTTCGGCGGATACTGCAGAAAGATCCGGAAAAGGGCATGGCGGAACTGGAGCAATTCCGCGAGTTCTGGCAATCGCAAGTGGCGGGGCTGCGTGCGTTCGTGCATACGATTCGGGGGCGGAACGAGCCGCCGCCGGAGGATTTAGGCTCGTCGCTGGCGCTGCTGGCGGAAGCGTTCGAGAAAGAATCGGGCATTGCGGTGACGTACATGTCGCGGGCGGATCTGGCGCGGCTGGATCCGGCGGCGGCGAGCGAACTGCTGCATATGATCCGCGAGGGGCTGCACAATATTCACAAGCATGCGGGGGCGACGAAGGTGGATCTGGAATTGACGGACGCCAGCGGAGCGATCGAGGTACGGATCGAGGATAATGGGCGCGGCTTTCCATTTCAGGGCTCCTATACGCTGGAGGAACTGGACGCGATGGGGACGGGGCCGGCATCGATCCGGCGGCGGGTCCATAACTTGGAAGGGGCGATGCGGATCGAGTCGACGGCAGGGCAGGGAGCCCGGGTTCGGATCAGGGTTCCGGTGGAGGGCGAGGAGGTTTGAACGTTGGCCGTATTCTTTTGGTGGGGTGGGCGTTGGCAATGTTGGCGGGGTGTGGACGGTACGCCGATTTTTCGTTGCCTCGGCTATCGAGCGGGGGGCGTCCGGCGATTTCACTGCGATGGGAGAGTGGGGCGCGTCCGGTGATGGGGCGCGGCGGGGCGGGGCAGTGGGACGCGGTGGACACGTTGAATCCGTCGGTGGTGCGATTCGGGGGGCGATGGTTGAATCTCTATTCCGGATACGATGGGCGGGCGTGGCATACGGGGACGGCGTGGTCCGGCGATGGGATGAAATGGACGCGCGGGGAGCGAGTGTTGTCGCCGGGAGGGATGGCTTGGGAAGGGGATGCGATCGCGGCCAATGGCGCGGCGTTGGTGCGGGGGGGCGAGATACTTTATTGGTACCAGGCGGGTGATCCGCCGCGAATCGGGCTGGCGCGGTCGCGCGATGGGGAGAAGTGGACGCGGCATGGGGCGGCGGTACTCGACGTGGGTCCGTATGGGAGTTGGGACGAGATGGGGGTTGGGGATCCGTATGCGATTGAGTCGGACGGGTGGCTGTACCTATATTTTCTGGGGCAAGACAGGGCGCGGCGGCAGCGGCTGGGCGTGGCGCGGTCGCGCGATGGGGTGAGGTGGGAGAAGCTGCGGGTGAATCCGGTGCTGGAGCTTGGGGAAGACGGGATGTTCGATGAGAACGGGCTGGGCGAACCGGCGGTGTGGGTGGGTGGGGAACGGTACTGGATGCTGTACACGGGCCGGGATCGATTTGAGAACCGGCGGATGGGATTGGCGTGGTCTGGCGATGGGGTGCGGTGGGAGAGGTATCGTGAGTCCGCGGTGTTGGCGGGCGGGGAAGCGTGGAATTCGCGTGTGGTGTGCGATGCGACGGTGGCCTGGGATGGCGGGCGGCTGCGGGTATGGTTCGGGGGAGGCGATGTGGCGCATCCAGCGGAGAACATCCATGGGCAGATTGGCCACGCGTATCTGACAATGGAACCGGCGACCCCATGAAGATCGGCATCACATGTTACCCGACATACGGCGGCAGCGGGATTGTGGCGACCGAGCTTGGGATGGAGTTGGCCGATCGCGGACACGACGTTCATTTCATCAGCTATGCGCCGCCGGTGCGCCTGGTGCCGTCGCTCGAGCGGGTGCATTTTCACGAAGTGGAGACGACGTCGTATCCGCTGTTTATCTATCCGCCGTACACGTTATCGTTGGCGGCGCGGATGGCGGAGGTGGCCGAGCGGTATGAGTTGGATCTGCTGCATGTCCACTATGCGATTCCGCATTCGATCTCGGCGCTGCTGGCGCGGCAGATGTTGGATGCGCGTCCGGCCGGGCGGCGGCGGCGAGTGCCGTTTGTGACGACGCTGCACGGCACCGATATCACGCTAGTGGGAGTGGAGCCGTCGTATTTCGAGATCACGCGATTTTCGATTGAGCAATCGGATGGGGTGACGACGGTGAGCGGGTATTTGGAGCAGCGGACGCGGGAGGTGTTCGCGCCTCGGAACGCGATCGAGGTGATCCACAATTTTGTGAACTGCGATTTGTACAAGCCGGCGGCGGAGGCGCGGAAAGGGCCGCGGCGGTTGATCCATGTTTCGAATTTTCGTCCGGTGAAGCGGCCGGCGGATTGCATCCGGATTCTGGCGGCGCTGGGGGAGCGGAGCGACGTGGAGTTGTGGATGGCGGGGGATGGTCCGGAGAGGAGCCCGGCGGAGCGTTTGGCGTTCGAGTTGGGGATTGAATCGCGGGTGCATTTTCTTGGGAAGCAGGACCGGGTGGAGGAGTTGCTTCCGCAATGCGATGTGTTGTTGCTGCCGAGCGAGCATGAGGCGTTCGGGTTGGCGGCGTTGGAGGCGATGGCGTGCGGTGTGGTTCCGGTGGCGGCACGGACGGGCGGGTTGGGCGAGTTGATCACGCCGGAGAAGGATGGTTTTCTCGAGCCGCTGGGGGACATTGAGGCGCATGCGGGGCGGGTACGGGCGCTGCTTGAGGACGACGGGCTGCGGGGGCGGATGTCGAGGAGTGCGCGGGAGACGGCGGAGAGCCGTTTTTCAACCGATCGCATCATCCCGCGGTATGAAGATTACTACCGGCGGATCATCAGCGGCGGGGTGTGAGAGGGATGGTCGCGGTATGATGTCCCGATGCACGACCGTCTGGATCGTTTTTCGCGACTCATGGGGCAGATTGTTCCGGACGCGATTTCGGCGTCGGTAATTCTGTTGGTGCTTTTGTTCGGCGCGTCGTTGTGGTTGGGCGACAGCGTGGCGGCGACCTCGGACGCGTACTATCGCGGGCTTTGGATGCTGCTGCCGTTCACGATGCAGATGACGCTGATCATCACGCTGAGCGCGGTGTTAGGGGCAACGCCTTTGTTCCGGCGGGCGATTGTGGCATTGTCGGAGCGGCCGAGGACGGCAAATCAGGTGGTGATCGTATCGGTGGTACTGTCGGCGTTTTTCTCCTATCTTTATTGGGGACTGGGGATGGCGTTGACGCCGCTGGTGGCGATCCACTTCGCGCGGCAGGCGGAGGGTCGTGGGTTGAAGGTGGACTTTCTGTTTCTGCTGGCGCTGCTGTGGGCGGCGAATTCGTGCTGGCAATTCGGGCTTTCGGCGAGCGCGCCGTTGTTGATGGCGACGCCGGGGCATTTTCTGGAGAAGATGATCGGGGTGGTGCCGTTGTCGCGGACGATCTGGTCGCCGGCGGCGATCGTACAGACGCTGGCGTTTCCGGCGATTCTGGTTGTGGTGGGCTGCGCGCTGATGCCGAAGAAGGTGCGGCCGGTGTCGGAGTTTCCGGAGGCGATGAAGGCGACCGATGAACCGGAGCCGGATCCTGTGCCGGTTGGATTTTCCGAACGGCTGGAGCACAATTCGGTGATGACGCTGGCGCTCTCGGCGATCCTCGGGTTGTGGCTTTACACGCACTTCTTTACGAAGAAGCTGGGTTTGGATATTAACTCGCTGAATACGATTCTGTTGACATCGTGCTTGTTGCTGCAGGGGAACGTGCATCGTTTTATGAAGTCGCTGGAGCGGGCGGTGCGGTCGGCCTGGCCGGTGATCGTGCTGTATCATCTCTATGCGGGTGTGGCCGGATTGATCCAGTTCACGTCGGTGGGTGAGTTTGCGGCGTCGACGGTGGCGGCGGTTTCAACGCCCTATACGTTTCCTCTCCTGGTAGCGGTTTCGGGCGCGGCGGTTTCGATCTTCGTGCCGTCGAGCGGGGGGCAGTGGGCGATCCAGGGATTCGTGACGTCGAAGGCGGCGCTGGCGGTGGGGGTGACGGTGGAGCGGGGGATGCTGGCGCTGAGCGTTGGGGACCATATGGGGAATTTGACTGCGCCGTTCTGGTATATGGTGATTGCGGGGATTGCGCGGGTGAATTTCCGGGAATTTTTCGGGTATGGGTTGTTTTTCGCGGCGATTTGGTTTGTGCTTGGGGTGGCGGTGTTTACCTTTCTTCCGTGTTGAGTGGTGGGAAGTGGGGGGAAGTATTCCATGCCACAACCTGACTAGTCACCGTGTCGCGAATCTGGAGGCCGGAATGCCGGTTCGAGACGCAGGCAGGAGATACTTTCCGGCCCTGCCGGGATGGAAGGGCGATCCGTGTCCCACGAAATCAAGTATGCTCTTGACGCGAAGCACCTGCTTGGAAGGCGTGGTCAGCGCGATTGTTTACGGAGTTCCACGCGGCGTGGCGCGTTCATGTTGAGCAGACGCGCGACCGCGCGTCCTTTGCCCGTCAGGCCCACAATCTGCCCGTCTCGGATTACGAAGTGATCGCTCCATAAGTCAGCCCGCGGATTAAACAAGGTCACCAGGGTGCGTGTTTCTGGATCGATGCTGCTGAGATTCGGTCCCTTGAACGCGTTGCACCGGTGGCACGCAAGCGAAGCCCAATGGGATCGTCGGAAGCTCCATGCAGTTTCGAAACTATATGTTCGACATGGAAAGCGATGAGCGGCGTCGCATCTTGTGGCATGCGGCAATACTCACACGCATTCCCGGCTCGTTTTCGAACCGATTCATGCAGAGCTTGGTCCATGCTAGCTGTCGCGACCGCTTGCTGGACCCGCTAACTGAGGCCTTCACGCCGAAAATGGCCTCAGCTCTGATTGAGCTCCGAGTTGACTCCGAACTAAAAGCTCATATCGGCGACTTGCGCCGGAAGGCAAACGACGGAACCTCACGCCGGCGGAGGATGCCGAATACAAGGATTTCGTTGAGGCCGTCGATCTGATCTCACTCATGCAGGCAAAGGCGCGCCGCTTCCTCGCAAAACAATGCGCCTATTTTCGCCGCCGGATTCTCACCAGGGACGGCTGACGGGAGTAACGGTGACGTGACGCTGACCCGCCGCTCCCCCTACCAAGCGGCGGCGAGATTGGCGAAGGTCCGCACCATCACGCCGGTGGGGCCCTTGGCCATCCACGGTTTGGCCTCATCGAGCCAGGCGGTTCCGGCGATGTCGAGGTGCACCCAAGGGGTGGGGTCAGCGAATTCCTTGAGGAACCAAGCGGCTGTGATCGATCCGCCCCAGCGAGTACCGATGTTGGCGAGGTCGGCGAAGGCGCTCTTCAGAGCTTCTTTGTAGTCGTCTTCAAGAGGCATCTGCCAGACTTTCTCACCTTCCTTGCGGGCGGAGGCGAGCAGACGGTCGAGCAGGGGCTGATCGTTGGTGTAGGCGCCGGTGTAAACGTGGCCGAGGGCGACCACGACGGAACCGGTGAGCGTGGCGGCATCGACCATGTGGGTGCAGCCGAGGCGCTGGGCATAGGTAATGGTGTCGTTGAGAATCAGGCGGCCTTCGGCGTCGGTATTGAGAACTTCCACCGTTTTGCCGGAAAGCGTCTTTACGATGTCGCCGGGGCGCTGGGCCTGGCCGTTGATCATGTTCTCGACCGCGGGTACGAAAGCGGTGACTGCGACGTTCGGCTTGAGGGCGGCGATGGCGCGCATGGCGCCGAGCACGGAAGCGCCGCCGCACATGTCGTACTTCATCTTCTCCATGCCGTCGGCCGGTTTGATGGAAATTCCGCCACTGTCGAAGGTGACGGCCTTACCAATTAGCGCCAAGTGATCGGTGGGGGTATTCCCACCCGCAGGCCGGTACCGTACAATGATGAGCAGGGGCGGTTGCGAACTGCCCTGAGCGACCCCAAGTAAGGAGCCCATGCCAAGCTGCCGTAGCCGGTCCTCTTCGAGAATCTCGATCTCCAACCCGGTCTGGTTCGCCATTAATCTGGCGCGCTTAGCCAATTCGGTGGGATTCAGGACGTTGGAAGGTTCGTTGGACAGGTCCCTTGCGAAGTTCTGGGATTCCGCGAGCACCACGCCGCGGGCGAATGCTGCGCCGGCGTCAGGGACTGACGGGGGCACGGCCAGCGAAAACGACGAGATTCTGGGGACGGGTTCCGATTTCAACCAATCGGGCTCGTAATCGCTGAGCAGAGCGGCTTCGACAGTGGCCTCGATTGCCGGTTCGGACGCCAAGGCGGCGGGCAGCCAAACGGCTACGGATTTGAAGTTCCGGGTGCGAGCAAAGCGGATCGCGGTGCCGATGGCCCGGCGCAGGTCGGGTGTTTTTCCGCAACCGGCGAGAATGAGGCGCTTGGCGGCGAGACCCGCCGGATTGTGGATGAGCGCGACATCCTGAGCCTTACCCTTGAACTCGTCTGAAGTGAACAGATGCGCGATGGCGACATCGCATGGGGCGCCGAGCATGGGTGGGGCCTGATCCTCCACGGCCGGGAGGATGAGCGCATCGGCGGCGATGGCGGCGGCTTCAAGTCGAACGATCTGGGTTTCCATCAATATTTACCTGAACTGTCTCTCTCTCATTAATCGGCCGATTTCCTCTGGCGGCCGACGGCGGCGCGAGCCTCCGCATCCTGCTCCCGTTTGCGAATGCTCTCTCTCTTATCATGCAACTTTTTGCCACGTGCGAGGGCGATTTCGCATTTGACGAGGCCGTCTTTTAAATAGATACGGGTGGGTACGACGGTGAGACCCTTGTCGCGAGTCTTGCCGTAGAGCTTTTCGATCTCCTGACGGTGCATCAGCAGTTTTCGACGCCGCAGCGATTCGTGGTTGAAACGGTTGCCGTGGGAGTAGGGGCTGAAGTGGGCGTTGACGAGCCAAGCTTCGCGCGCGCCGATCTCGGCGAAGGCGTCCTGAAGGCTGATCTTGCCGGTACGCGCCGATTTTACCTCGGTGCCAGTGAGCACGAGGCCGGCTTCGAACTTGTCCATCAGTTCGAAATTGAACCGTGCCTGGCGGTTGTCGGACAGGATTTTGAACTGTTTCTCTGGGGACTTGCCCTGGGCAGGGCGGCGGTTGGCGGATGATTTTGGCGGGCTGGGCACAGATCGTCTCAACGGTAGCAACTGTCGATCCGTCAACTGTTTAGGGATGGACGTGGTTCATCCACATCGTAACACAGCGGCTATGGCGGCTGGTTGGAATAAATAAGATGATTCGATTCAAGCAGTTAATGGGACTTTGGGCGGTTGCGGCACTGTTGGCGTCGGGCCTGGCGGTGACGTCGCAGCCGGCGATGGCGAAGACGAAAAAGGGCGAGAAGTTCCTGAAAGACGGTCAGGTGGCCGAAGCCAGGCGGGAATTCGACAAGGCGCTTGAATTGTATGAGCAAGCGGTGGAGACCGATCCGCTGGATGCGGCCTACCAGCTGGCGGTGAAACGCGTACGGTTTCAGGCCGGACAAGCGCACGTGGAACGCGGGATGAAGCTGCGGGAACAGGGGAAGCTCGAGGAGGCCGCGGTCGAATTGGAGAGGGCGATGGCGACCGATCCGGGTTCCTCGATCGCCATCAGCCAATTGAAGAGTGTGATGCAGGAACTCGAGAGGAAGAAGCGAAGCGCGGTAAGCCAGGGCGCTGAACACCACGAAGTTGCCGATGCGGCCCAGGACATGGAAGACCGGATGAACTCCATGCAGGCGGTTCCGGAGTTGAAGCCCCTTTCGAGCAAGGTGAGCACCCTCAAGATGAACAACCAGCCGGTGCGCATTCTATTTGAAACGCTGACCAAGCTGGCCGGGTTGAATGTGATCTGGGATCCGGAGTATCAATCCTCAGGCAAGAATTATTCGGTGGATCTTTCCAACACCACTCTCGATGAGGCGTTGAATCACCTTTCGCTGCTGACCAAGACGTATTGGAAGCCGATTTCGGAAAACACCGTTTTTCTCACCAACGACAACGTAACCAAGCGGCGAGACTACGAGGAAATGGTGGTGAAGACGTTTTACCTGAGAAACCTCACCACGCCGCAGGAGTTGCAGGAGATCGCGACGATCCTGCGGACGATGACCGACATCCGGCGTGTGTTCACCTTCAATTCCCAGAACGTAATCATGGTCCGGGGTGAAGTGGACAAGGTGGCCTTGGCGGAGAAACTGGTAGCCGATCTCGACAAGCCGAAAGCGGAAGTGGTGATCGACGTTTTTGTGATGGAAGCCAACCGGACCCGGACGCGGGATCTGGCGGCGACGTTTGTTTCCGGCGGGACGAACGGATTGCGTCTGCCGATCTCGTTTGTGCCTCGGGCGTCGTTGGGGTCGGTGGCGGGCGCGAGCACGGACACGGGTACGGGAACCGATACCGGGACGGGGACGGGAACGACAACCACGGACACGGTGGCTGGAGCGGTTCGGCTTTCGCGGCTGGGTGACATTCGCGCGGAGGATTTCGCGATGGCGATTCCCAACGCGCTGCTGCAGGCGTTGATGACCGATCGTGGCACGCGTGTGCTGCAATCGCCGCAGATTCGGGCGACGCACGGGGTGAAGTCCAGCCTGAAGATCGGCGACCGTTTTCCTTACGCCACCGGTAGCTTTCAGCCGGGTGTGGGCGCGGTGGGTGTTTCCCCGCTGGTGAGCACGCAGTTTCAGTTTGCCGATGTGGGCGTGAACGTGGATATCCAGCCGACCATTCATGGATCCGACGAAGTGACGATGCAAGTGGAAGTGGACATTTCGAACATTCGCGATCGTATCGATGTAGGCGGCTTGGCGCAACCGGTTATCGGGCAGCGGAAGTTTACCCATACGATCCGGTTGCGGACCGGCGAGGTGAGCCTGCTTGGAGGGCTGCGGCAGGATCAGGACACGCGCGGGATTTCGGGAACCCCGGGGCTTGGCAGCCTGCCTGTGATCGGGCGGCTGTTTTCGGGCGAAAATGTGGAGCGAACGCAAGGCGAACTGCTGATCGCGCTGGTGCCGCATATCGTGCGCGCGCCGGAGTTCACCGACTTGAACTTGCGCGGAATCGCGGCCGGGTCCGACACGGTGGTTCGTCTCAACTACGCTTCGAA
>JBGSME010000322.1:0-3696 GCA_041740335.1 Bryobacteraceae bacterium
TGCTCAACCAGCAGCAGCGGCACGCGATGCGCAATCGCGTCGTTCACCGTACCGCCGCCCGCGCGCGACACTGCCAGATCCGCCGCCGCCATCAACGCCTGATGCGTCTCGCCTCGCATCTCGCCCACAAACATCATCCGCCCCACGCAGCAGCACTTCACGCTCCACCCGGCCGTTCCTCGCACCCAGCGCATCTTGAGTCCCAGCCGCGCCGCCTCCGTACGGCTATGGATCACGGTGTACAGATCCGGCGCGCACTCGAGGCACTGCTCAACCAACCGCTGCAGCATGCCATCCCATACCGGCGATCCCGCGCCGGAAATAAACACCGCCTTCGCCGTTCGCGGAATGTCCAGCACCCTTCGCGCCACAGCGCGCGCTCCGGCATCCCCTCCGAAGCAGCCCGCAATCCGGCCCGGCGTTCTCCCCGCGTCATTCCAATATTCCGTGAACACATCCGGCGTGATCGGCGCCGGAAGCAGCCTCACCGCTCGCGTCTGCCGTTCATCCTGGGCAATCGCCGCCAGCATCGGGTCCGGACCCGTCGTATACCGCAGCGTCAGGCTCCACGCATGGTCCAGCACCGTTACCACTGGCGTTGTCCCACGCGCCGTCCACGCCATCGGCGGCACTCCCATCTCGATTACCAGATCGGTCCCCTCCAACAGCCTCTGCGCCCTTACCGCCTTCGCGTAGCTTTCCCGATACGCCGGGTACTCCTGGATCCGTTCCCGCGTTGGTTCCACCGCCACCGCACCCCGCGCTTGTTCGATCTCGATCCATCCCGTCACTCCACCCAGCGCGATCACATCCACGCGCGATCCTTCGAGCGCATCGCGAAGAAACCGCACCGTCGCCGGCTTGATCGCCGCGATGCGCACCTTCATTCCCGGTAGCGCCAAAAATGCCCGCGCCACTCGAATAGCCCATGATGACGTGCCCAGCCCATCCTCGTTCGGCGTAATTAGTATCCGCATCGGCTATGGAACCGCCACGTCGCGGACCTTCGTCCATTGCGACTTGCCCGCCGGGCCCTCAACATACAACGTCACGATATATTCTCCTGGCTTCTCATACTTGTGAACCGGCGACGCCTCGGCCGAACTCGTCCCGTCCCCGAAATCCCATCGCCAACTGCGAATCTCTCCGTCGGACTCATCCCGGAACGCGATCTTCCTCCCCTTGAAATCGAGCACCTGATAGGACCATCGCGACTGGATCGCCTTCCGGAATTCCTTCTCCACTGGCATCAGCCGAAACGCAACCAGATCGTCCGCGTTCCCATACATCGTTGTCTTGTGCGAAAGATTCCAGAACCCCGTGTAATCCGCCTCTTCGTCGCCATCGTAATCGAGAATCGACCACGACATCCCGATCACCTTGTTCTCCCACAGCTTTGACTCTACCGCCCGCTCGGCTCCCTCGTAAGGCGCATAGTCGAACGGCGTGATCCAAAACTCCAGCGTAAGCTTCCCCGCTTCACCATGCTTGAAGTTGTAGTCGTAAGCTGCGTTAGACCACGGCAGATTCTTGATCCATTGTTGGCAGCCCCACACGAACGCCCAATCCCGATCCGGCGCCGGCGTCAGAATATGGTAGTTCTGCGCGTGTACCCCGTGATACTGAAAATACGCCTCATCCCTCGTCAGCACCCCCTTCTCCTGCGCCGCTGGATGCATGTTCGAAATGAACGGCCCGCCTGATAAATCGCCGTCCACCACCAGTTCGAAGATGTCGTTGTGCCGGTCCGCGCGCCGGAAGTCCCAATAGTTGTCGTATGCCTCGTACAGCACATACAGGCGGTTCAGGCCCTTCACCCAGCCCACCTTAACCGTCACATCCAGATTCTTCCGGTCATATTTGAAATCGCGCCCGCGTACCGTCTCCTTCAACTGATCGAGACCGATCGCGTAGGATTCCGGCACCATCGCCCAATCGTCCGTCTTCCCATCGATTCTCGGAATCTTGTCCGCAGGAAATTGATACACCTTGTACTCAACCCCCGGCCGCACTAACGCCGCCGCCGGTATGGCCATCCACATCGCCGCTAAAACCAATGGAAAACGGAAAGGCATGATGCTTATCCTAAATCACGTGGGACCAGCTCTGCGGCGTAATCATCGGATGCCCGCTCATCGAAAACGCCTCCAACCCAGCGGCCACCCCATCCCCGAGCGGCCCCAGCGCCGCCGCTCTCAGATTTTCCTCGAGCTCGTCCATCGTTCGCACTCCCACAATCACCGAAGTAACATGCAGGTTCGAAAGGCAATACCGCAGCGCCAGCGACGCCGCGTCTTCGAGTGCGGTCCCCGTTGCTGCGAACGCCCGCTGCGCCGCCTCCCGGATCGGCGCAAGTGCCGCCGGTGTCTCGTCCATATGCCGCGTCAGCACCCCCCGCAGAAATGCGGACCGCACCAGCACACCCCGCCCCAACCGTGCCGCTAACGGGAACACATCCCGCGCCATCTGCTGGTCCAGTAAGTTATACGGAACCTGAATCGCCCGCATGGATGGATGCCGCGCCGCGTCACCCGCGAGTTGCTCGCCATAAACGCTCGCTCCCCAGCAACGAACTTTCCCCGAGTCCACCGCCCCGCTCATCACATCGCTCACGTCGCTGCGCGCCAACATCGCGGAGCTTGTGTTGTGGATCTGCAGCAGGTCGATCGTTTCCACTCCCAACGCCCGTAGGCTCGCCTCAATCGAGGCATGCACCGCGCCCGCCAACGCCGTGCCGCTCAGTTGTTCCGGGATCGTGACTTTCGTCGCAATCGAAGGTTTGTGCCGGCAACCGCCAATCGCCGCTCCCACAATCCGCTCCGCACACCCGTACCCCGGCGCCGTATCGATCAGTTGGATGCCCTGCTCAATCGCCGCCTCTACGATTCGCACCGCGTCGGTTTCCGCCGGCCGGCGATAACGATGGCTCCCCCGGAAGCCGTAGTCCATTCCGAGTTCAACCGTCCCCAGCGCAATCGGCGAAACCCGCACTCCGGTATCGCCCAGATACCGCGGCTGCAAAGATCAACCCGCCTATGAACGTTCCCAGGGCCGATGCGGAACCCCGCCGTCGCGGTTCGCTACGCGATCGTATAGATGCAGTTCGTTCGTTGTCCCCAGCCCTTCGTTGTAATAGCTGGTCAGTCCCAATGCCTCGCGCAGGTCTTCCTCAAACGCATGCAGCCCCTTCAGATGTTCCGCCCGAGCCGCCGCGCTCTTGCCGCTCGGTGACCGGAATACTTTCTGGTAACCCACGTCCACCAGCACGCCGATCTCGTCTCCCATCTGGATGCCGGCCGTAGCGATCACCGCTTTGCCGTCCTCTCCCTCGCGCAGATCCGCGGCGAGTCCGTCGCGGCTCACTCGTGTCGATCCACTCGTTCCCGGACCCTGCTTGAATCCCGCCGAGGCGGCAGCGGAAACACGGTCTGAGAACGTAATCTCTTTAGGCTTTTGATGGCGAAAGAACATAGCGTCTTTTCATTATAGAATGCCCTAAGTGTCATACATACTCGCCCTCGACGAAGGGACTACCAGCGCCCGCGCCATCCTCTACGATCGCACCGGCCAACGCCTCGCCATGGAATCGGTTCCCGTCGATTCCCATTTCCCCAGGGAGGGTTGGGTCGAACAGGACCCCGAACAGATCTGGCAAGCGCAGCTTGAGGCCGCTCGCCGCACGCTGGCCACCGCCGC
>JBGSME010000323.1:0-6687 GCA_041740335.1 Bryobacteraceae bacterium
CCGCAAACCTCCATCCATATATCCGGCCCGTCGAAACCACCCGCATCAGGATCTGCACAATCCCCAGCGCCGCCGTCAACGGCAGCAACGGATTATCCAGCGGACTCCCAAATCCGCACACCCACAGCGCCGCTCCCGCCGCCCCCACGCCTGTCGCCAGTAAACTCACCGGATGCCCGATCATCCCCTTCCGGTCACGCCAAAACCAGTAACGCTCCCACCCCGAACCCCAACCATACCGCTCCCAACCCTGCAACACGATTCCCGTCGTCCAGCGCGTCCGCTGCCGCAGCGCTGCTCCAAAACTCTGCGGAAAGTACTCCCGCGTCGCCACCGGTGCCCCATCCACCACACAAATCGGCAGGAATAGCTGCCGCGCTCCCATCTTGTGGAGCCTGAATCCCAGTTCGTAATCCTCTGTCAGACTCGACGGATCAAAGATCGCCTCACTCTCCCCCGCGATTCGCTCGAGCGCGGACCGGTGATACGCCGTCCCCACCCCCGCCGACGGTAGAAATCCACCCAACCGGCACCGCGCCGGCAACTCGATCCCATGAAACTGCGCGAAGTCATCGCAATAGGTGCCGTGCGTCATTCGATGCCATGGAGTCGGCAGCGCCAACACCGGCAGTTGAATCATCGCGTAGGAATCGGCGTAGTAATTCAGCCAGGTCAATTCGTCGGGATGAATCAGGTCCTCGGCATCATGCACCACAACCACCTCGAACCGCTTCCCGTGCTCGGCTTCGTACTCCACCATCCGCCCGTACGTCGCGTTCAAGCAATCGGCCTTTGACGTCGGCCCGGGCTTTGGGCAGGTCGCCACATACACCCGCTCATCCTCGGCCGCCACCGCCGACACCGCGTCCACCGTCGGTTGATCGTTGGGATACACCCCCACGAAGAAGGTCATATCCCGGTATCGGCCCGCTCCCAGATTGTGCCGTAGCATCGCCCCGATCACCGCATCCTCCCGCCAACACGGAACAAAGACCGCGATATGCTTCCTGCTCGCCGACTCCAACTGCCGCGCAGACGGGCCGCGCCCGGCCGGGCACCCCAGCATGTACGCGCCCAGCAGCACCAAATCATCCACCCCGCTCACCAACAACCATCCCACCAGCCACGGCAGCGCCAGCCCCACAACCCACGCCAGCCAATCGGCCCCGGCTGTCAACAGATGGTCCAAATCAAATACAGCTCCTAGAGACAAAAGTAATCAAACCGAAGTCGTTTTCTCATAGAGGTTGTGTCAAAATCTGTTCATGCCTTCGAGCACCAATAAATTTGCCCCCACGCTGCTGATCCTGCTCCTGTTCGGTGGCGTCATCGTCACGCGCGCCGTCACTGAGCCGAAGAACGATTTTCGCTTCTCGATCATCGGAGACCGCACCGGCGGCGCGCAGCCGGAAATCTACGGCCGCGTCTGGCGCGAAGTCGACATGCTCCACCCTGACTTCATCATCAACGTCGGCGACACCATCGAAGGCGGCAAAGATGACGCAGCCGTCACCCAGTGGCAGGAACTACGCCCCCTTTGGGAACGCTACAACCACTACCCGCTCTTTTTCACCCCTGGCAACCACGACGTTTTTTCCGACACCTCCCGTGCCCTCTACGAGAAGGAAACCGGGCGCCCCTCTTTCTATAGCTTCAACTTTGAGGACACCCACTTTACCGTCCTCGACAACAGCCGCACCAACGAACTTACCGACGATCAACTCGCCTTCCTGGAGAAAGACCTTTCCGCGAACAAGGACAAAAATCCCAAGTTCGTGTTCTTCCACAAGCCCTATTGGATCGCCCTGCTCAAACTCGGATCCACTGACTTTCCCCTCCACCAGATCGCCAAAAAGCACGGCGTTCAGTTCATCGTCAGCGGCCACGGCCATCAGTTCGTCCGCATCGTTCGCGAAGGTATCGCCTACATGGAAGTCGGCAGTTCCGGCGGCACCATGAAGCGCGCTCTCGAACTCGGGCATGGACTCAAGGACGGCCGCTTCTACCACCACGTCTGGGGCCACGTCAAAGCAGGCAAAGTAACACTCACCGTCAAGGAACTCGATGGCGCAAAAGGCGCCGGCCGCATGTTCCGCGCCGAGGATTGGGACGAGAAAGGTCCCAAGTTCGACATCGGCGATCCCGCCGCCACCGAAGATCCCCGCACCTGATCGCTATAATACCTAGACAATGCCCGACAATAGCTTCGACATCGTCTCGGAAGTATCCATGCCCGAGGTCGTCAACGCCATCCAGCAGGCGCTCAAGGAAGTCCAGCAGCGCTACGACCTCAAAGGCTCTAACTCCGACATTCAGCTCCAGGAAAAGGAGCATCAGATCATCGTCACCAGCCAGGATGAATACAAGCTCAAGGCCGTCAATGAAGTCCTTGAGTCCAAACTCGTCAAACGCAAGGTCCCTCTCAAGGCGCTCTCCTACGGACCGGTTGTAGCCGCCGCCGGCTCCTCCGTCCGTCAGGAAATCAAGCTCCAACAGGGGATCCCCATCGAGAAGGCCCGCGAGATCGTCAAGTTCATCAAGGACACCAAGAAGAAGGCGCAAGCCGCCATCAATGGCGAACTCGTTCGTGTCAGTAGCCGCGATCGCGATACCCTCCAGGACGTTATCCAGGCCCTCCGCGGCCAGGATTTCGGCATCGACACGCAGTTCACCAACTACCGGTCCAACTGAACCGCCGCGGCTAAATCTTCCCCACGCATCCGGCCTCCAGCAGCCGCCGGTCCATGTGATACCGCCGGTAGAGAACGCTGCGCGGCAGCAGCGGGATGTGCGGCGCCGCCACCAGACGGTCCGCCACATGCCAAACATGCTCCCACGGCGTCCGCCATGGCTTCAGCGGTGACAGCAGAATCGGACGCGTGTAGGATCGCAGCGTCTTCTCCCCGCGCGTATTGAAGTAGTGCTCCCAATAGGAAAGCGCTAATTCCCGAATCGACCGGTAGATCGGCGTGCGGTACCGCAGCCCCGAATAGTTTGACTTCGCCACCGCGCCCCACAATCCGTTCCGCCGGAACACCGCGATCACATGATCGTCGTCGCGGATCGACGCCAGATCCACCACCAGCGGCGGATAGCCGTTCACCTCGAGCGCCGCCGCCGCAAACAGCGCCCCCTCCATACAATGGCCGCGCCGTTCTTCCATCACACGCCGCGGTGAGCGTGCCGAAACCTTCCGGTTGTACTCGATTCTCTCATCGAGGAATGTCTGGATTTTCTCCGGTTTATCCAGGCGGCGCAGGATCCGGAGTTCAGCGGGGGAAAACGTTTCCCGTGTCATAGCGGTTATAGGGAGAGTCTGCGTACAGTTTGCCACAACCGGAGACAAAGAGCATCAGCCTTTCGCCCGGCGGAGACGCTTAAAATCGCTTCATTCTGCCCCGGATCCGCTTCGCCAGCTTTTCGATCTCCTCCGCCTTCTTATACGCCGACACTGAAAGCACATGCCGGTCATTCTTCTCGATCTCCGCTTTCAACTCCTCGGCCAAATCCAACAGCTTCCCGGAGTCCTCAATCGACTTGGCATGGTCCGACTTTAATATCTCCTCCACCTGAGACTGCTTCAGCCGCGGACCGTCCCTGTCCCTATCCGGCCCTCGCCGCGGGAGTTGTGCGTCTGAAGGCGTCGTTGCCAGCAGCAGGAAAACCGAAATAGCGCGAAAAGCTGTCAGCATGGCGGTACTCTGTTGCTATCATAGCCCTTTATGCCTGATGTTTCGGTGGGTGTGGTGGGTCTCGGCAACGTCGGATCCGGTACGCTCACAATCCTTTCCGAGAATGCCCGCGCCATCGGTGACAAACTCGGTTTTTCCCTTCGCGTCGCCATGATCTGTAGCCGTGGCGTTGCCAACGTCGCTTTGCCGCCCGGGCTCGAAAATGTCGCTAGAACCACGGACTGGCGCGACGTCGTCGCCTCGCCCTCCGTCGACGTGGTGGCCGAACTCATCGGCGGCGTCACCGTCGCCCGCGATGTCATCCTCGGCGCAATCGCCGCCGGAAAAAGCGTCGTCACCGCCAACAAGGAGCTCATGGCCGTCAACGGCCCGGAGCTTTCGGAAACCGCCATCGCCGCCGGTACCAACATCGCCATGGAGGCCAGTGTCGCCGGCGGCATCCCCATCCATTCGGTGCTCCGCGAAGGTATCGCCGGCGATCGCGTCGAAGCGTTCTACGGCATCCTCAACGGCACCAGCAACTACATCCTCACCGAAATCGAAAAACACGGGTCCGCCTTCGAAGACGTCCTCCGCGAAGCCCAACGCCTCGGTTACGCCGAAGCCGACCCTTCCGCCGACGTCGACGGCTTCGATGCCCGTTCCAAGCTCGCCATCCTTTCCGCCCTCGCTTTCGGCGAGAAAATCACCCCCGAACAGATCCACACCGAAGGTATCCGCCGCATCGATCCGGTGGATTTCCAATACGCCCACACCCTCGGCCATACCATCCGCCTCGTCTGCGCCGCCCGCGCCACCGATTCCGGCCTCCTGCTCTCGGTCCGGCCCGCGCTCGTACCAACCTCGGCCATCCTTGCCAGCGTCCAGGGCGCTTACAACGCGATTTGGGTTCGCGGAAAATACGGCGCAGACACTTTCTACTATGGGCGCGGCGCCGGCCCCCTCCCCACCGGTGTCGCCGTCGTCAGCGATCTCATGCGCGTCGCCCGCGAAATCCGCAGCGGCAGTCCCGATCGCGTCTCCCCCTTCGCTCACGCCCGCCTCGGCACCTACCGGCCCATCCCCATCACCCGGCAAGTCCGCGCCTGGTATCTCCGTTTTCGCGTCAGTGACCGTCCAGGGATCATCGCCGCCCTCGCCGGAATCCTCTCGGAAAAAAACATCAGCCTCGACGCCGTGGTCCAGCTTCCCACCGAAACCAAACAGGATCTGCCTTTCGTCATTACTCTGGAGCCCACCGAAGAAGAAGCCGTGCGCGAAGCCGTGGCGCGCATGGCCGCGTTGGATTTCATGACCCAACCGCCACTGGCGCTACCAATGGAGACTGCACTATGATCGCCCGATCCAAATTCAAGCTATTCCTGGCGCCTGCCTGCGCCGCCCTCCTCGCCCCATTGGCGCTGGCCCAAGTGGCCGCCGACGCCAATGCCGGCTATCGCACCAAGGACGCCCGGGAGAAGATCGTCGGCCGCCTGCTCTCCCACGATCGCGAAGACACCCAGAAACCTCGCGAACTGGTCGAAGCCATGAGCATCGCCCCCAACATGACCGTCGCCGACATCGGCACCGGAGCCGGCTTCATGCTCCCCTACCTCTACGACGCGCTCGGCGACGGCGGCAAGCTCATCGCCGAAGATATCTTCCCCGATTTCCTCGCGAAAGCCAAAGCACGCGCCGCCGAATCTTCCCTTCAGGTCACCTTCATTCAAGGAACGGAGAAAGACCCCAACCTCCCCGCCGGCGCCGTCGACGTCGCTCTCATCCTCGACGCCTTTCATCATTTCGATTTCCCGAAAGAGATGCTGGCCGGCGTGCTCCGCGGTCTCAAACCGAACGGACGCCTCATCCTGGTCGACTTCTACAAACGCGGATTCGCCGATCCCAAACATATTCGCGCCGACGAACAGGACGTGGTTAAGGAAGTGGAAGCCGCCGGCTTTTCCCTGATCGCCACCCGGCCCTTTACCCCGGACAAGCAGTATATCGCCGAGTTCAAGAAAAAGTAGCTGCCTGCGGCCCGCCCGCGTCACCAAGCCGGCTAGCTCCTCACCAACCAACACGCCGCGAGATCGCAAACCCTCCGCGTTTGGCTGGCTACTTGCTACAAGTTCACAGCAGAGAGGCCGGCTATGCAAATCACGGAACGTTTTCTACCCGTTGCGGCTGTGCCCGCCGCCAGCCCCATCGGGATCTCGCCATCCACGCGGGCGGCCGGATTTTGGTCCGCTGTCGCCGCCACCGTCTTCAGCACCGCTTACGTCATCGGACAGCTCGCGGAATGGTTCGGATGGCTTGGCTCCGCGGGCGGCCCCGAGAGCGTAAGCACGCCACTGGGAATCGCCGTCCTGCTCACACCGTCTCTGTTCCTGGGCGTCTCGTTCCTGCTGGTGATCGTCAGCCTTCACGAACTGTCGCCGCCGGACCGGAAAATCTGGAGCCACGCCGCCGTCGCGTTCGCCACGATCTACACCGCCCTCATCAGCATCAACTACTACGTACAGCTCACCTGGGTGGGGCCCAGGCTCGCCTCCGGCCGTACTGAGGGCATCGAGCAGTTTGTCTTCGTGCCCTTCGATTCCTTCCTCTACGCCGTCGACATCCTCGGCTATAGCTTCATGAGTCTCGCCTCCTTGTTCGCCGCAATGGCATTCACCGGCCGCGGAATCGAAAAGAGGGCGCGCTGGCTGCTGATCGCCAACGGGGTGCTGCTGCCGTTCATCGCGCTTCAAATGTACTGGCATGGGCTCATCTGGATCGCGGCACTCTGGGCGATCACGTTCCCTTGTTCGATGTGGTCGGTCGCCTCGGTTTTTCGCCGCGCAGGCCGAGTCGAACCACAATGCTCTCGATAAGGCACCTGCTCGCGGTTGTCACCCTGATCCATGGCATCTGCCATCTGCCCGGGTTCGCCGTATCCTGGCGCCTCCTGACGATACCCGAATTCCCCTATCGGACATCGATTCTCCACGGACGCCTCGATCTCGGGGATGGGGGA
>JBGSME010000324.1:0-8748 GCA_041740335.1 Bryobacteraceae bacterium
AATGAGCCGCTCCAGTTCAGCGGCGAAGATTTCACGCGTACAGAAGACGGCATCATCGCCTACACCTGGGACAAGTTCCTCCGCGGCGGCGGCGAGGAATGGCTGCTTCGCCTGCCGATGACCAAGGCCGCCGTCCGCGCCATGGACACCGTCACCACGTTCGCCAAGACCGAAAAGGGCGGCGGCATCGCTGTCGATCGATTCGTTGTCTCCGGCGGGTCCAAGCGCGGCTGGACCACCTGGACCACCGCTGCCGTCGACAAACGCGTGGTGGCCATCGCGCCGGCCGTGATCGATTTGCTGAACCTCGAAAAGTCGTTCGAGCATCATTGGCGCGCTTACGGATTCTGGGCTCCCGCGGTTGGCGATTACCAGAAGATGCATCTGATGGACTGGATGGGCACGCCCGAGTACCGCAAGATGCTCAACATCGTGGAGCCGTTCGCCTACCGCGACCGCCTTACGATTCCGAAATACCTTGTCAATGCTTCCGGCGATCAGTTCTTCCTACCCGATTCCGCGCAGTTCTACCTGGACGATTTGAAGGGCGAAACACTCGTCCGCTACGTGCCCAACACGGATCACTCACTACGCAATTCCGACGCACCCATCAGCATGATGGCGTGGTTCGATTCGATTGTGAACAATCGCCCGCGTCCGCAATTCTCCTGGCGCAATGAGCCGGAGGGCATTCGGGTGACGGTTCGCGGGAAGCCCCGCGAGGTCCGGCTGTGGCAGGCGAACAATCCTGATGCCCGGGACTTCCGGCTTCAGACCATCGGTGCGGCTTATCAATCGACGGTTCTCGAACCCGGCGATGATGGCGCATACATAGCGCATGTGCCGATGCCGGAAAAGGGATGGACCGCCTACTTTGTCGAACTTACCTATCCCACCGGCGGCAAGTACCCGCTGAAGGTGTCGACGGGAATCCGCGTGACGCCGGACGTTTATCCCTTCCCCGCGCCAAAGCTCATGCCGCCGAAGTAAACCTCCCAGAGTCTTCGCCGGCTGGCAAGCGTTATCCTGAAAACATGCTCGACCGACGCGAGTTCCTCGCTACCTCCCTGGCCGCCGCTATCGCTCAAAAGGCGCCCGCCGCCGGCCGCCAATCGCCGGGCGAATGGCGCAACAAAAACGAACGGATGGCCTACCGCCGCTTCGGCCGTACCGGATTTATGATTTCGGAAATGGTGATGGGCGGCAATACCATCGCGCCCGATAACTGGGAGCATGTGCTTCCGGCGATGGACATGGGGCTGAACTACCTCGATACCGCCCCCGCCTATGGCAAAGGCAAAAGCGAACTCGGCTACGCTCACGTCATCAAGGCCCGGCGCCGCGACACATTCTTTCTCAATACGAAGATCAGCCTCTGGGACGACAACCGGAGCAAACTCTACGCGGACATCTTCGCGAGCCTGCCCGAATCGGAACAGAAGAAACTGAAGTCCAGCGCCATGGAGCGGATCGAGAAGCGGCGCGCGCTGGACCCGGACTATCTCGGTAACTACTTCAAGAGCCAGGCAGGAGAAGTGCGTGCCGCGGCGCTGGCGGATGCGGTTTCGGAAAAGTACGGCGGCAAGATCGATCGCGGCAAGAACTACAAGCAGTTGATCATCGATTCGTTCCATGACTCGCTGAAGCATCTCGGCACCGATCACACCGACATCATGATGTGTCCTCACGGGGCCTCCACGCCCACTGAGATCCTGCGGCATCCGGAAATTTTCGAAGCGTTCGAGGAACTGAAGCAGCAGGGCAAGGTCCGCTACCTCGGCGTTTCCGCGCACAGCGACCCCGCCGGCATCCTGGAAGCCGCGATGCAGGCGAAGGTTTACTCGGTGGCGATGCTCGCCTACAGCATCGTGAACCATCGCTTCATGGCGAAATCCCTGGAAAAAGCCCACAAAGCGGATTTTGGAGTCATCGCAATGAAGGTAGCTCGTCCTCTCTTCAATGGCCGCAACGATGGCACGAAGGACGATCCGGCGCGGGTGAAGCTGATTGAGGACGCGGTTCCAGGGCCGATCAAGGTCCCGCAGAAAGCCTATCTCTGGGCTCTCCGCAATCCTAACCTGAGCGGCGTGATTTCCGAACTGGTCAACCTCAATCTGGTGAAGGACAACCTTCCCCTTGCCGCCGCCCGCAAACAGGACCGCGCTTGAAGGCAATGCTCAACCGCGACGGAATCCCGTACGACGAGATCGCCGGCGCCGAATCCATCCGTCAACAGAATGAAGCTTCGCGGATGGGCCTGTGGCTGCTGCTGATCTCGATCGCCATATTCTTCATCGCCCTCTCGGTGGTTCTGGCGTTGCGAAGCCGTGTTGTCGACGAGTGGACCGGCGTCCCGATTCCGTGGGGCGTGTGGCTGAGCACCGCTGTGCTGGTTGCTTCAAGCTTTGTTCTCCATCGTAGCGATCGCACCATGGGCATACGTCTTGGTTGGATGTTCCTCGGCGTGCAGATCTTTGCCCGGTGGCAGATCATCGCGGTAACGGGACCGGGAAGCTGGTTCTTCTGGACCTTCACCGGGCTCCACGCGCTGCACGTTCTCGGCGGGCTGGCCGGCTTCCGGTGGGCACGCTTTGACCTCGCGCGCATCTACTGGCACTTCGTAACCGGACTGTGGCTCTACGTGATGCTGCTGTTCGTGATCTTGCGCGCCCGATGAAATGCTCAACCGCCGTCAATTGATTTTCGCCGGCGGCCTCGCTTCCCGCGCCGCGGCCGCCGCACCGGTTCCGCTCTGGATCGCCGATTCCCCTGTTCCCAACGCCTCCGATCTTGACGATCTCCCGGGCGTCCGCTTTCACGTGATCAAAGAGCGCGAACCCGAAGCCGACGGATATAGCTTCCTACACGGCGTGGCGCTTGCGTGGCACAACGGGACCTTGTGCGCTTCGTTCGGCCATAACAAAGGCAAGGAGAACACCGCTGGCGAAGAGGCGCGAGGCCGCTCGAGCCGCGATGGCGGGCGTACTTGGGGCGACGTGTTTACCATCGATACCGGTGAGGATGAAGCTGAACTTGCCGTGAGCCATGGCGTGTTTCACTCGCATCGTGGAAGTCTCTGGGCGTTCATGGGATCGTTCCATGGCGACCGCCAACGCGTCCACACGCGCGCCTATACGCTCGACGAAAGCCGCCAGACATGGACATACGAGGGTGTGGCTGTCGACGCGGGGTTCTGGCCGATGCAGCAACCGTTGCGCATGCCGGACGGAAATTGGATCATGGCCGGCTTTCGGGCCGGTGATGGTGACCCTGCCGCGGTGGCGATCAGCGACGGTACGGACTTCATGAAATGGCGGCTCATCGCCATTCCGCAAGCGCCCGGCCTCGGAAAGATGTGGGGTGAGTCGACCATCGTGGTTGCTGGAAACCGGATCCTGAACATCGCCCGCTATGGCGACCAGCCGATTGCGCTCACCGCGGAGAGCGGTGACTATGGCCGCACTTGGACGCCATCGACGCCGAGCAATCTCCCGATGGTCACGTCGAAACCCTACGCCGGGACGCTTAGCAATGGCATGCACTATCTGATCGGGACGACGGCCGCGGATTCCGGCCGCCGCCGGTCCCCGCTTACGATCGCGCTCAGCCGCCCGGGCGACCCGATCTTCCGGCGGATCTACCGAATTCAGTCGGACCCGCGCGCGTCACTGTCATATCCGTACGCGGTGGAGCACGGGGGGCATTTGTACGTTGGTTATTCGAATAACCAAGGGCGCGTGGGGATGAACCTCAATCGTGCTGAACTGGCTGTGATTCCGGTGGCGGCGCTGCGGGTTTGAGGTCGATCCAGCCGCCGGCGTACCCCCGCCTGTTGCCAGCAGCACCAACGGCCGCTCTCCCCCCAGTATCATGGGATGACCTCCATCAAACACTACATGCGCCCCAAGAGCAAAATACTCTCCCTCGAAACCCTCGACCTCCGCTACCCCACCGTTCGCCTTGGCATGGCTGGTTCCGACCCCCGCCACCTTGCCCCCAACTATTCCTGCGCCATCACCATCCTCCGCACCGATTCCGGGCTCGAAGGCCGCTCTCTGGTCTTCACCGTCGGGGCGGGAACCCAGATCCAGACTGCCGCCATCGAGACCCTCCGGCCCTACCTGGTGGGCCGGTATCTTGAAGACTTCGTAGCCGAACCCGGACTTTTCGCGCAGTCGCTCACCGAACATCATCAACTCCGATGGATGGCGCTGGGCGCGTATCGCATGGCCGTCGGCGGCGTGGTCAACGCACTTTGGGATCTTTGGGCCAAGCGGGAAGCCGTCCCCATGTGGCGGCTGCTGGTGAGCCTGCCTCCCGAGCGCATCGTCCAGTGCATCGATTTTCATCATCTGCGCGACGTCATCACCGAAGACGAGTTACTCGAGATGTTACAGTCGCGCCTGGAGGCACGCGACGCGAACCTGGCGCGGATCGAGCGCGACGGTTTGCGGGTCTACAGTACCGCTGGATGGTCCGGGCGTCCGTTGGATGAGGTCCGGAAGTTATGCGGCGGACTTTACGCCCAGGGCACCCGTGCATTCAAGGCGAAAGTGGGTCGCGGCCAGCAGTATGACCGGGCACGCGCGCTCGAGGAAGACCGCCGGATGCTGGAGACGATTCGGGACTCCACCGGTCCGGATGCGCTGCTGCTTACCGACGCCAATCAGAATCTCGGTGACTGGAAGAACGCGGCTAGTTACATGGCCGAGCTCGCCTCGTTCAAGCTGCTTTTCATCGAAGAAGCCATCGCCTATAACGATGTGCTCGGTTACTGTAAGCTTCGCGAAGCACTCGCGCCATTGGAAATGGGCGTGGCCGGCGGCGAGCAAGCCCCGGATGCAATCACCTTTAAGCAACTGCTGGCCGGCGGCGGTCTTACACACTGCCAGATCGACGGAGCGCGCGTCGGCGGCGTGAACGAGCTATTCGCGATCGTCGCGATGGCGGCTAAGTTCGGCGTGCCCGTCTGCCCGCATAGCGGCGGCATCGGCCTTGGGCAACTCGTCGGCCCGATATCGGCGTTCGATCAAGCGTGGTTCGGCAGCGAAGGGCGTTGGCTCGAGTATCTCGAGTTCCTGCAGGAGGGCGTCTTCCTGCATCCGCTTCGCGTGCGCGACGGGCACTATCAGTTGCCGCCGGATCCGGGTTGGGGCCTCGAAATGGAAGATGAGTTCGTCGCCCGATACCGATATCCGGACGGCGTGGACTGCGCCGATTCCGAAGAGGCGGACCGCATCGCCGCCGCGCAACCCGGCGCGCCACCCTACGCCCGTTACTGGCAGGATTCCAAACGCACTTGATCTGTGCTGAGCCCGGCGCCGTCGTCAGACAGGAACCCCGGCCAAACGCGCAATCGCCAAGGCGTTGGATTCGGGAGTAACTCCAGGCTTGAGCCGGTAGTCGAAATCAAGCGGGTCGCCGGAGCCCTCGCGGCTTGCCATATGCACGTTCACCCCCCGTGCGCTGCAATCCATGCGAGAGCGATGTCGTGGGTGGTTACAGCGCCGATGGCGCCTCGGGCAGATAGCGCACGAATAACCGCATCGGCCGCTGTCCGGCGATCGGGCGAATTCGTCCCACTGAAAATTTCGTCAATTAGGAACAGAACCGGGTGCGTGGCGGCGGTCTGCAACGTGTCGCGCAGGCGTTGCACTTCCGCAAGGAATCTGGATTTGCCTTCCCCGAGGGAATCGACGATGGAGATCGACGCGCAGACACGCATAGCCGCCAATCGGAGGAAGCGGGCGCGGACCGGAGCTCCGGCGAACGCCAATACCGCGGCGAGGCCCACGGATCGCAGCAGTGTGCACTTACCCGCCATGTTGGAACCGCTCACGACGAGGAAGCGGCCGGGGCTATCGGCGCGAAGTCGTTTCGAACGTAGGAATGGCGCGCGATCAGCGGGTGGCCGAGTTCTTCCGCGGCAAGCGAAGCCGGCTGGTCGACCACCTCCGGCCAGCAGTCCTCCGGATTCTCATACGCGTAGCCAGCCAGCGAGTTCAGCGCCTCGAACTCCGCCCAGGCATCGATCCAGCCGCGAAGAGCCTCGTGCCGGCGATCGCGCCAGGCTTCGATTGCGAGAGCGGACTGAGTGCCCAGGAGCAACCAGAGCGAGACGGAAAAGAACCATTCCTTGTTGCGCTCGCGCAAGACGGTGAACCATGGGTCCAGTTGCCTCAGTGCGCGCCCCGCCGGCGCGGCGCGCAGCGCCAGCTCCAGCAATTCCGGGAGAAGCGAACCGCTCGGCTGCGAGGAGTTCCAAACCTTCCCGAATCACAAGGATCTCGGCGGCAACAGGGCCAGCCGCCGCGAGAGTCCGGCGGACCCGCTCGCGCAGCCACAGTCCGGCCGAGGCATGCGTTCCGGCAAGGAATAGGATCACGGCCACACACTGAACCACACCGAAGGGATCATCACGGTAAGCGATAGTGCGCAAACACGATGCTGGTAATTGCCGCTACCGGGCGCAGCCATTGAGGGAACGCAGCCGGAGGCGAGTCCAGCCATTCCGCGAATGTCTGCCAGCGGGACTCTTCGAATTCGTACTTGCCAAGGAGTGCAATGCGTTCCCGGATGCCGCTCTGTTGCGCTAGTTCGCGAACGGCCGTCTGACGCCGCTGGATCTCGCCGAGCGCAGCCGGTTGCTGCAGATACTGCGCCAGCCGTTCCCGTCCCATGTGTGTCCTCGCGGCGCAGAGAAGATCAAACAGCGAACCGGATCCGAAAAGATTCAAGTCCGTTGCGTAAGGATGATCCGCGGACTTGAATTCATCACCCGGAATTCCCCGGCCACTCCATCGATCCTCCAGACGCGCCAGGCAATTTTGATAGACGCCGCGCAGCCGCGCCAACTGCGAAGCCCGCAGCCCCCGACGCCGATAATTGCGGATCGAAACGAAAGCGACCGGCAGAGACAGGGGAGGATACCAGGCCGGCACGGTTCGCCGGGATGCGAGAAATCCGAAGCAGAGAGCGGCAATCACCGCGACAAGGACGATGGCGGCCGACGTATCCCTGCTTGGCCGCGATGGATCCACGGGCGGACTGGAGTTGCTCCAGCCGCTGCTGGTACTCAACAACCACTGCGGCGGACGTCACGGGGCGCTACCCACAGCAACCACCTCACCGGTGGCCGCGGACTTGTACGCCGCAAACAGCGCCTCGAGCACGCGCACACCATCGGGAACGGTCACCTCAGGCTCACGGCCGCGTTCGATGCAGTCGACGAACGCGGCTTGGTCTGAAGGCACCGCCGCCGGCAGTGTGAACCACTCGGGTCCGCCGGTTTTGCGTTGATCGCTGGACGCCCAAAAAGCCAATGGATCCGCGGGATTCTCCGGCGGGGACTGCCATTGCGGCTGGCCGTCGGCACAAATCTCGCCGCGCGCGGACCAGCCGTCGAGGAACGCCGTGCCGAGCGTCCCAACGAGCTTGGTGCGATTGGTACCGCCCGCTCCGCTGCTGTGCCATCCGGTGCGCCCGGCCGAGATCGTGGCGGCGATGCCGCCTTCAATTGCCAGCGAGAGGACGGCGAAGTCTTCGAAATCGCGGTTGCGGTTCGGCTCGAGGAAGTAGTTCCCGGTAACGGCGCGGACGGTTTCGAATCTCTTTCGGCCGGTGATCCAGCGAAGCATGGCGAGCGAGTAAACGGCGATGTTGAACATCTCGCGCTTGGCGTCTTCGGCGAGGAAGCGCTTGGGATCCGCGTCTTCCTTGCGGTACACGGGCACGAAATCCGCCGCGTAGCCTTTGGCGAAATGCAGATCGCAATGGATGGCGCGGATCTCGCCGAGCCGGTTGCCCGCGATGACGCGGCGCACCCGTTGGGACCATGGGAACAGCACCTGCGAGAACATCTGGCTCTTGCGTCCGGTGCGCGCGAGGATCTGCTCGATGCGCCGGGCTTCTTCGAGATTGCCGGCTACCGGCTTGTCCATGTAGATGTGCTTACCGGCCTCGGCGCACTGGATCCCGACGCGGCCCTGGCGATGATGCTCGGTGCAAATGGAGACGATGTCGACAGCGGGGCCGCTGAGTGCGGTAGCGAGGTCAGTGATGTAGGGGACGCGCAACTCGGCGGCAAGTTTGCGGTTGAGACTTTCGCGGCGGGCGTCGACTCCGGGTTCGTCCGAGACAGCGACGATCCGGCAGCGGGGGTCCGCCTGGAAACCTAGCGCGTAGTTCTCCTGATGGGTCATGGAACCGGTTACGATCAGAACTCCGTGGGGCATGGTGCTATTGCTCCGCGGCGGCTGCAGGGCGCTTCGTCACTAGTGATCGTTCGATCATGGGGATCCACCGGGCGGCGGCGCCGATCGTTGGATTGGCGAGTTGCGGAAGTTCGGGAAAGTCGTCGAGGCGCAGCGTTCCATGCTGGCCAACGATGAGTAGGCGAGCTGAGGGGTCACCCTCCATGTGAACTTCAACGCCGATGAGGGCGGTTCGGCCATTCGAGAATTCCACCAGCAAACTGACGAAGCCATCACGAACGCTGCCCTGTGCGTAGATGCTCTTCACAGAGCCGTCGAGCCACCCGACGGCGGCCTCGAGCGCTTCCGCCGCTGCGGGGAACAGAAGCCCATGATCGGCGTGGATCTCGAGATTGGCGCGAACGAAGACCGGCAGGCCAATGGCGCCGGAGCGCAACCGGGGCGTTACTTGGGCGGCGAGCCAGTCGAGGTACGGCATGGGATCAAAGCACCTGGCGAACAGCGCCGGTGTCGGCGCTGGTGGTGAGCGCGGCGT
>JBGSME010000325.1:0-4316 GCA_041740335.1 Bryobacteraceae bacterium
CGCCCCGATCACCACCGAGCCGGCGCCATGCCGCCCCTGCACCATCGGCGGCAGCGTTTCCCATTCCCCGGTGTTCAGATTCAGCCGCTGGCAATCGGCAAGCGCCACCTTCTGCGCCGTCTCGCCGCCAAAGTAGTACACAGCCCCGCCCAATTCCACCAACCCGCCCGCCGCCGCCGGCGCCGGCAGCGTCGAAGCCAACGTCGTCCACTTACTACTGGCGAAATCGTACACGTCCACTTCCGGAATTACCGTACTGAAAAACGCCATGAAGTTATCCGGTTCGTGGTAACTGGTGTTCCGTCCGCCCACGCAGTAGAGCTTCCCCTTGACAGCGATCGCCGGGAAATGGTCCCGGATTCGTGGCGCGTCCGCCAGTGGGCGCCACTTCCCGGTCTTCGGGTCGAACTCATCGAACCAGGCGACGGTCCCGCTGGTGTGGCCGTCGACGATACCGCCGACAATATAGATCTTCCCGCCATGCACCACTGTCCCAGCGCCGCCGCGCCGCCGATGCGCTGGGATCTCCGGCCCCGTGATCCACTTATCGTTCTTCGGATCGAAGATATAGATATTCGAAAGCGGGGTTTCCTTGGGATACTTGCCGGTCATCGCGGTCATCACATAGATGAGGTTGCCGTACCGCACCGGCTGGAAGTGATGGATCTCGAGTGGTGTGGGGCCGAGCTTTCGCCAAGTCCGGGCGGCCGGATCGAACTCCTCCACGGGCTTCACCCCGCGCCCGCCCATCAGGTACGCCTTGCCGCCTACTTCGACCATTGCCGATTCGTGCCGGGCCGTGGGTTCGCCGTTTGTCGTTACCGGGGACCAACGGGCTTCCGGCTGGGCCGCGCCAGCAAGGGCGGCTGCCAGCGCGATCATACAGAGAAGAGTTTTGCTCATTGTTCCGTAGTTCAGCCCGCCAGTTCCAGAAGCGGACCGTCGCTAGTCGCAAACTGATCGATCTTCAACCCCATTCGCTGCGCGAGCGAAAGGTGCAGATTGGCGAGGTTGGTCGATTTCTTATACTCGATCAACCGCCCAGTCTTGATTGAACCGCCGCCACGGCCCGCCACGATCATCGGGAGGTTGAGGGGAGAGTGGTCATTACCGTCGCCGAGGCTGCCACCGTAGACGATCATACTGTTGTCGAGAAGAGTCCCTCCATCCGGTTCCCGTATCTGCTTCAGCCGGCCAAGAAAATACGCCATCTGCACGTGGTGCCAGCGCTGCACCTTCGCAAACATCGCCCGCTTTTGCTCCACCGAATCCCACGACGTGGTTCCGTCGTCGTCATCGGACTTTCCGTCCGCGTTGCCGTAGTGCGACAGCGCGTGCCACGTCCCCCGCACCTCGTCGATGAAGTTGAAGTAGCGGTTTGACTGGCCATGGTCCAGCATGAACGTACACACGCGCGTGGCGTTGGTCTGGAAGGCGAGCACCACCAGGTCCATCATGATGCGGATATAGTTCTCATGCCCGGAAGGGATGCCGGGCGCAGGCGTTGCCAGCGTATCGGTGAAGGCCTTGTCACGCTTGATTTCGGTGGTCTGTTTCTCCGCGAACTCGATCCGTTTCTCCAGCGCGCGAATCGATTCGAAATATTGATCGAGACGGCGTTGATCCGCATCGCTCACGTAGGCCCGTAGTGACTTGGCGTCGGCCATGATCATGTCCATCACGGAGCGATCGGTGGCGCCGCCCGAAGTGCGGGGAAAAATACGGTCGAAGATCACGCGGGGCTCAATCTCCCGCGACAACGGACGGTCACCCGCGCCCGCCCAGGACAACGTGTTCCGCGGCAGCGAGTTGGAAAAGAAGCCTTCGCCTTTGAGCGAAAGCTCCAGCGAAGGCAATAATGTATCCTGCCCGGTGTGTTTGGCCACTAACTGATCCACGGAGATTCCGCCCGCGTGGATGCGGGTGCCGTCGTAGTCGTAGCCGGTGAGCCACGTCGGAGGAGCCTTCACGTGGCCCTGGCCCAGCGGCTTCCACAGATTCGTCGGAATCACGATGTCGTCTTTCAGGGGCTCGAGCGGCTGCATCCATTCGTTCAACTCGAGCAGACGGCCGTCCGGCGCTACTTTGGCCGGTTCCCACGTCCCGCGCGGGATTCCGTTCGGAAAGAAGAAGTAGGCGAGCCGATTGGTCCGCGTGGTCTCCGCGAGCGCGGAGGAAGGCAGCATGACATCGAGCAGCGGCAGCGACACGGCGGCGCCCGCCCCACGCAAGATACTACGGCGCGATATTCGGTTTCGCGGATTCATTCAGCGCATCCTCCCCAGGGGTTTTCTTGTACTGAAACGGGTAACTGGTCACAATGGAAGTTAGTAACGTCCCGAACCGGTATCCGCCGGTCTTCACGTCGGCGATGATGCGCCGCACGGCGGGCTCGTCGTAGTATTCCAGTTGCCGCGCCAACGCGTACGCCAGCATCTTGCGTACCGTTTGGCGAACCAAATCATCATGGCGGCGTTCAAGCAGCGCCTGTTTCAGGCCGGCTGGCCCGTCAAACGAAGTGCCGTCGGGGAGAATTCCGCGCGCATCGATGGCCTTCCTTATCTCCTTGATCGAGCCGGGCGGCGGCGGCAGATTCGGGTCAACGACAACGCCGGGCTCCACCGGCTGCTCCACTTTGACCTTCACGATGTAGGCGTCGCGCCACTGCCCGAAATAGTCGAAGTTCTCCATGCTGAAGCCCAGCGGGTCCATCTTGGAGTGACAGCCCTGGCAACTCTTGTCGCTCGAATGCATCGCCAGTTTCTCGCGGAAGGAGAGATTTTTGTTCTTCTGGACTTCCGGTTTGAACTCGCCCGCGTTCTCAGGGGGAGGAGGCGGCGGCGTTCCCAGCACGGTGTCCAAGATCCAGAACCCTCGTTTCACCGGGCTGGTCTGATTGAAGTTCGAGGTGATGGCCAAGATGCTCGGCTGGCCCAGGATCCCGCCGCGATTCCGATCCTCGAGCGCGACCCGGCGCATGTGGGTGCCGTCGACTCCCTTGAGCCCGTAGAGCTTCGACGCCAGTTCCTGATTGAGAAAAGTGTAGTTGGCGTCAATCAGCCGGCGAATGGGTTGGTTCTCCCGCAGGAGCGACAGGAAGAACATGGCTGACTCGGCTCGCATGGAGTCCATGAGCGAATCGGTACACCACGGATAGTCGATCGGGTCCATGCGCACGCGTGTGCCGATGTTCTGGAACCCGAGCCATTGTCCGGCGAAAACAACGCCAAGCGTGTCGGCCCTGGAGTCGGCGAGCATTCGCTCGATCTGCTTCAACAGTGTGCGGCGATGCTGTAATTTGCCGCGGGCGGCGAGATCGAAGAGTTCATCGTCGGGCATGGACGCCCAAAGGAAATAGGAGAGCCGTGAAGCCAGTTCCCAATCGGTCACCCGAGCGGCCCGAGCATCGCTGGGCGCCGCTTCCAGGCGAAGCAAAAACTTAGGCGAGATCAAAGTGGCGGCGAGCACGCGTTTAATCGCCCGTTCGTAGGTTTGGCCCGCGTCGCGGCCCCGGCGGTATTCCGCCATGGCGCGATCGGACTCTTCCGCGGTGGGAGGCCGGCGATAGGCGCGCAACAGAAAACGACCGAGTGTTTTCGATGCGGCGTCGGAATCCGGATTCGTTTCGCGGGATGCGGGTGTAAAGATCAGCGCGCGAGTGCGCCGATGCACGTCGCTGGTGGGATCATCGGGCAGCGCATCTTCCACGACGCGGTCCGCGGCGGCGATGTATCGCTCCATCAGGGTGGATTGCAGGAACAGCGTGTTGGCGGAATTGTCGAACCCGCTGTCGCCGCTCATCTCCGGAGTGAAGCGCGCCGCGGGTTTGAGGTCCACTCCGAAGAGATCGCGAACGGTGTTGTTGTATTCGGTGTGCGTGAGGCGGCGAAGCGGCGCGGACCCGGGATTGACGATCCGAGAATAGTCGAAGTGGTTGATCTGTTGGTCGAGCGAGTCCTTCACGGCGCGGCGCTCGGTATCCATGGGTTGAGGCTGGGCTCGCGGCGGCATCGCGCCGGTTGCAAGCGCTTCCATCACTCGACGCCAGGTGGCTGCGTTGCGGACAAGAGGGCGCTGGGCGGCTAGCTTCGCCAAGTTGATCCCTGCCGATTGGGTCTTGTCGCCGTGGCAGCGAAAGCAGTACTGCTCGAAGATAGCATCTTCCGGAGGCGCGGCGCTGGCGATGAATGCCGGGACCGCGAAGGCAGCGGCCAGCAGGGTACGGGTTGCTGATCGGGGCTGGGTCATTGCTGACTGCCTCTAGGGTATCGTGCCCTGGGCGGGGCTGGGGAGGAGTTTACCGCTCCGCTGCCGTC
>JBGSME010000326.1:0-8701 GCA_041740335.1 Bryobacteraceae bacterium
ACTGGCGGCGTTCGGCATTGCGGCTCCAGACGCGCGCTTCGGTGATGTTACGGACTTCGCGGATTGCGGCGAGTTGGGTCTCAGCCTGAAAGCCGCTGCCGATCACGGCGACGACGGACGCATCTTCGCGAGCCATCCATCGTGTGGCGACCCCGCTGGCGGCGCCGGTGCGGATCTGGCCGAGATGATTGGCGTCGAATAGCGCGAGCGGCTTCCCGGTGGCGGCGTCGTAGAGCAGAACGTGGAAGTGCGCGCCGTGGTTGGGGTGCGTCGAGTAGATCTTGGTGCCGAAGTAGTTGCCCCAAGCGCCGGCCAGTTGGTGGAGCGCGGCACCATTGGGGAGCATCAGGCGGCGGCGGGGTTGATTCAACGATTCACCGGTGGCGAGGGTGCGGAAGGAGTCTTCGACGAGCCGCACCGCATCGGCCATTGGAAGAAGGCGCCGGACGTCATCTTCTTTGAGAAAGAGCATGAGAAGATTGTAGTTCGTTTTCCATGAGGGCCGTCTACTTTCGCTACGTGAGCGCCGCCGAGCGGGATTACATTTGCGCGGAAAACTGTGTGCTTTCGTTTTCGGGCGTTACCTTTTTGTCGCCGGATCGCTACGAAAGCGGTGAAGAGGCGGCTCGCGCGTTGTCGCTGCCCGACCAGCCAGTGTGGCGTGTTGGGGCTATCGGCGAAGATTGGCTTCCCGATATCGTGGTGCCGCGCCGGCGCGTGATCCCGGCGTTTGGGCAACCTGGCGGCGGGTGGGAGGTAGCTGTGCGGGGCCCAATCTACTTGTTCGGGTTTACTCTGTTGAAATAGGTGGCGGGTGTCGATAAGGAGATTGGTTAGGGTGTCGATAAGGAAGTAAATGGTGGGTGTCGACGAATTAAGGTGGGTAGTGTAGCACGTAACGTTAGCGTAAGCGACTACGAGAGCGTAGATGAGGGAGTAGAATGAGTTTGGTTGCACCGATGCCGTCTCAACCTAACCTCTGGGAATCCTGGCAATCACCGCCTACGCGGTCGATGTGGTCATCGGCGCTTGCCTTGATTGAGAGTGCGCTTCGGAAGTATGCCCAAGACAACCTAGACGGCATGCCATGGGAGATCCAAGCTTTGCGCTGGGATAGCCCTTCCGCGGCGCTTGTGTGGAGGGTCCCCGGCGACACCGATGTTCATCGCAGCGTGCAAGTGACGCTCTCCGGGAACGGCTGGCCGATGACGTTGCTTTACGAGGGCGTTGTCTGGGTGGACACACCGCAGGGCCGGCAGCACCGTTATTGGCCGATGCGGGAGAAAGACCGCTCTGTCAAGATCGACGACGAGCCGGCGCTCGAGTTGAGCCTGAGCCGCGACCTGCCTCACGTGGGCAGCCAGGTTCAGAGTTTGGCGTTAGGGCAGGCCGCCGGACAGAGCGGCGACTAGCGCGACTAGTTCGTCGCCGGATCCACCGCTTCGGAATCGACGTTCAATTCCGCGAAAACCTGCCGTGCCCGTTCGGCGTCGAACTTGCCTTCCCGCGAGAGCCGAGACAAGGTTGCGCAGACGATTGCTTCCGCATTGATCTCAAAGTAGCGGCGCAGCACTCCCCGGTTTTCCGAACGGCCGAAGCCGTCGGTACCTAGGGTCACCATACGCTCGCCGATCCAGGGCGCGATTTGATGCGGCACCATCTTCATGTAGTCGCTGGATGCCACTACCGGTCCGTCGTGCCCGTCGAGCACCTGTGCGATATGCGGCCGCTTCGGGGCTTCGTTCGGATGCAGGCGGTTCCAACGTTCCACTGAAAGCGCTTCACGCCGGAGTTGGTTATAGCTGGTGACGCTCCACACGTCGGCGGCGATGCCGAAGCGTTCGGCAAGCATCTCCTGGGCCCGCAGCGATTCATTGAGGATCGGTCCGCTGCCGAACAACTGGACCGTCGCCGGACCATTGTCCGCCGCTTTGTACCGGTAAATCCCGCGGAGGATACCTTCGCGGATCCCATCCCCTTCGGGCATGGGCGGCTGGGGATAGAATTCGTTGTAGATGGTGAGGTAGTAGAAAACGCTCTCATCTTCCTGGTACATCCGGCGAATGCCGTCCTGGATGATGATGGCGATTTCGTATGCGTAAGCCGGATCGTATGTCAGGCAGTTGGGGACGGTGGAGGAAAGCACCGGACTGTGGCCGTCCTCATGTTGCAATCCCTCACCGTTGAGCGTGGTGCGTCCGGCGGTGCCGCCCATCAGGAAGCCCTTGCCGCGTGCGTCGCCGAAGGCCCAGACGAGGTCGCCAATGCGCTGGAAGCCGAACATCGAATAGTAGATGAAGAACGGAATCATCGGCACGCCGTAGGTGGCGTAGGAAGTTCCGGCGGCCGTGAAGCTGGCCATGGAGCCGGCTTCCGTGATGCCTTCTTCCAGAATCTGGCCGTCTCGGGACTCCTTGTAGTAGTTGAACTCGGCGCTATCCACCGGCGTGTACAACTGGCCTTGCGAGGCGTAAATGCCGATCTGGCGGAACATCCCTTCCATGCCGAAGGTGCGGGCTTCGTCGGGGATGATGGGCACGATCAGCTTGGAGAGATCGGGCTGCTTGAGCAGGACGCGGAGAACCTGCGCGAACCCGCTGGTGGTCATGGCCGGGCGTCCGTTCGATCCGGCCAGCACGTCCTTGAAGGCTTCTAGCGGCGGGGCCGAAATCGTAATCGGCTTTGGCTTTCGAGCGGGCAGATAGCCACCAAGTTGCTTGCGCCGCTCGTGGAGATACTGCATCTCCGGGCTTTCGGCCGAGGGCTTATAGAAATAGGCGTTCTGGACGGTCTCGTCGGGGATCGGAATATTGAACCGCTGGCGGAAATACTCGAGTTCCTGTTCGTTAAGCTTCTTCTGTCCGTGAGTGGCGTTGCGGCCTTCGCCGGCTTCGCCAAGTCCATAGCCTTTTACGGTTTTGGCGAGAATCACGGTTGGTTGGCCCTTGGTTTCGACGGCCCGTTTGTAGGCGTTGTACACCTTCTGCGGATCGTGACCGCCGCGCCGGAGCCGGCCCAGTTGCTCGTCGGTGAGGTCGCTCACCAGGTCCAGCAATTCGGGATACTTGCCGAAGAACTCTTTGCGGACGTAGGCGCCGCCCTTTGCCTTGAAGTTCTGATACTCGCCGTCGACGCATTCGGCCATGCGCTTCATGAGCAGGCCGGACTTATCCTTCTCAAGCAAGCGATCCCAATCGTCGCCCCAGAGGAGCTTGATCACGTTCCATCCGGCGCCGCGGAAGATACCTTCCAGTTCCTGGATGATGCTGGCGTTCCCGCGCACCGGCCCGTCCAGCCGCTGGAGGTTGCAGTTGACCACCCAGATCAGGTTGTCGAGCCTCTCACGGGAACCGAGCGTGATGGAGCCGAGCGTTTCCGGCTCATCGCTTTCGCCGTCTCCGACAAAGGCCCAGATTTTGCGGTTGGTCACGGGTATCAAGCCACGATTTTCGAGGTACCGCATGAATCGCGCCTGATAGATCGAGTTGAGGGGGCCGAGACCCATGGATACGGTGGGGAAGTTCCAGAAATCGGGCATCAGCCAAGGGTGCGGATAGGACGACAACCCAGGATGCTCGCGAAGTTCATGCCGGAAGTTTTCGAGATGCTTCTCGCTCAAGCGGCCTTCGAGATAAGCCCGCGAGTAGGCACCCGGGGAGGCGTGACCCTGGAAATAGATCATGTCGCCGCATTCGGTTCCATTCTCACCATGGCTGCCTCGGAAGAAGTGGTTGAAGCCGACTTCGGTGAGAGTGGCGAGCGACGCGTAGGTGGAGATATGGCCGCCGATGCCATCGTCGTACTTGTTGGCGCGGGTGACCATCGCCATGGCGTTCCAGCGGATCACGCTTTTGATCCTGCGTTCGATTTCGCGATCGCCGGGATACGGAGACTCCTCTTCCACGGGGATGGTGTTCACGTAAGGCGTGGTGAGCTTTACGGGCGAAGGGACGCCGAGCAAGTAGGCACGGTCAACCAGGCGGTTGAGGATGTAGCGGGCACGATCAGGCCCGCCTTCGTCGATAATTTGATCGAGCGCTTCCAGCCACTCACTGGTCTCTTGTGCATTCAAGTCCGCGACAACGTCGGATTTCGGTTTGAGCATGATGGTTTCAGTCGAAGGTGCGGGAAGCGGTAGCTTCCTGTTCCACGATAGCTTGTTTTTTGGCGTAGGAGCAAGGGCGGTACAATGGCGCCAGGAGTCCTATATTCCTCATGGCGATCGCTGTCCGACTTCTCGCACGGCTCTGCTATCTGGCTGTGGCAGTCTGGGTTTTAGCTTCCGTCGTCATGTTTGGCGTGATGCACCTTACGCCTGCCCGGATTTCCTCGGCCGCCAGCCATGTTCCGACATGGATGATTATGGGGCCGCTCCCGTTCCAAACCCTCTGGACGGTGGCGCGCCGGGGAGATCTTCGCGTCGGCGATCCGGCTCCGGATTTCGATCTCCCCTACCACGACAACTCGGGCCGGGTTCGCCTGGCGGCGCACACCGGCGTTCGGCCCGTGGTCCTCGTTTTCGGCAGCTATACTTGACCGCCTTTTCGGCGGGAGGTTCCCGTCCTCAATCGTATGTACGCCGAATACCGCGATCGAGTGGCATTCTATGTTGTCTATATCGAGGAGGCGCACACCACCGATCTTTGGCAAATGCCAGCCAATGAGCGACAGGGGGTGCTGATCGCGAGCCCGAAAGACGCAGCCGAACGGGTCTCGGTGGCGAGTGCATGCGTGCGCAATCTGCATATTGACCTTCCGGCGCTCATCGATGGGTTCGACAACACCACCGAGCGGGCGTACACGGGGTGGCCGGACCGTCTGTATGTGATCGACAAGGCTGGGCGGGTCGCCTACAAGAGCGCCCCGGGGCCGTTCGGATTCAAGCCGGAAGAGGCCGAAGCTATCTTGCGGCGGATGTAGCCGCGCCAGCCGGGAATCCGACCGCGTTGCGCACCTCGCGGGCCTGCCAGATGTGCCGCCGGTCATGCGCGGTCTGAATCCAGAACCCGGCGCCGAGGCTGTATCGAATGAAACTCGCCGCTGGTGACGTAACTTTGACTCGCGCGATATCAACGCCGCTGGCGGAGCGAAGCACCTGATCCAAGTCGGCGTGCGTCTGCTCCCATTCCTCGCGGATCTCAGCGAGTGTCTTTTTCGGACCGGGCGCGAATGACTTTGGGGCTTTAAACCGGCGCTTCACGGGAGGCGCTACCATCTTCATGAAGTAACGCGCCAGGAATCCGTAGACGTAGGGCCCGTCGCCCAAGACGCCGCGCCTCTTTCCGTCCGCGACGGCGGACTCGAAAGTCTTTCGGAGCAGCGTGTTGGAGACATTCATATGATCGAAGCACTGTGCCATGGACCATCGCCCAGGTTCGGGGGACCAATGGAACTGCTCTTCGGACAATCCGTCGATCAATCCGCTGCCGTCTTCACGAACCACCTTTAGTTGGAACAGCAGGCGTTCGATTTCAGGGTTTAGCGCACTTTCGATCTTACGTGGAGGTAGCGGCATGACGATTACTCTCCCAGGATATCGCAGGTGCTGCGCTCCGTCGAGAGCATAGTACTGTCGGTGTCGATAGTTTGGAATATGCGCATTAGACGAAGGCCCTAATTTGAGGCGAAAGGACACTGAAGGACTAGGAATACAAAACGAGCACTGTTAGCATTGGTCCAAGAAGTAAAGGAACAACATGCGCTGTCTACACTGTAGTCAACAGATCGGAGCTGCAAGGAAACTGTTCGACCGGCAGTTCTGTTGCAAGGAGCATCGGCTCCGCGCTCAACTGAACTCGGCTCGAGCGGCTCGGGACGATTACGATGACTTTGAGGAGTCCTGGGTTGCGCATGACGCTACACCGCAGCGCAAACCAGCATCGTTCGGACCTGGCACCGGCATTGCGCTGGCCGTTCTCGCTACGCTGCTCGTTCTGTTCCTTCCTTCTGGAGACGGCCCGCGTCCGCAGCAACCGAAGAGCTATCTGCCGTCGGCGGGATCCCTCAGCAAGAGCTTCTCGCTGCCGACCCCTTCGCGCGGATCTCTGTCGATCCGCGAGGATTTCGGTATGGATATGCGCAACTGGCAGGGCGCGATCGATGGACTGCGCGACGGATGGCAGAAAGTGGGTTCGTCGGTCCGCGTGGGTAACTTAAAGTTGTGGAAGCCGACACTTTCGTTGTCGGACTATAACCTTGCGTTCGAGGCGCAGATCCAAAGCAAAGCCGTGGGTTGGGCCTTCCGCGCTTCCGATGCAAAGAACTATTACGCGACTAAGATCGCGGTGACGCGGTCCGGCACCCGCGGAGGCGTTTCGCGCGCTGAGATTATCCGTTATATTGTGGAGGACGGGCGCCAAGTGGCGCGCAGCGCATTGCCGATCCCGCTTTCCGCGGTGGACGATAACTCCACTTACGAAGTAAAGACGAGCGTCAGGGGTAGCAAATTCCCCACGATGTTAAACGGCCAGATGGTGGATCAATGGGCCGATACGCGGTTCCATAAGGGCGGCATCGGCTTCTTCAGCGAAGCTGGCGAGAAAGCAACACTGAACTGGGTCTCGGTTTCGGAGAAGGAAAACGTTCTGCAAAGGTTCCTCTCCTTTGCCTTCCTGGTTCACCCGACCGCGTGGCCGATGGCGGTGGCCGAGGGACAGTAGGTCATCGAAGTGCGGACCGGCATTTCGCCCACACCAGGTCGGCTATCTGCCTGTGGCCGGCGGCGTTCGGGTGCAGCCCATCGGGGATCCAACGAGTATAAGACCGGCGGTGCACCCAAGAGCCGAACACATCTACCAGGCACGCTCCGGAAACCCGTGCCACGCGGCGGGTGACCTCGGCGTAGGGCGCGACGCCATCGTTGATGTCGTTCTCCTGATAGAAGCGTGCCCGCTGGTACCGGTATCGCCTTGTCATCGGGTTCGGCGTGAGCAGGATGACCTTGGCACCCGCTTTGCGAATTCGCGCTACTATCTCCGTCAAATTGCGCTCGAACTCCTGTAGAGGCACGCGCGGCCCGTTTCGTTCGACGATGCCACGGGCCGGAGGTTCGGCGGCGTCCACCCATGCCGCATCGTTCAACCCGGCCATCAACAGCACGGCCCGCGGCTTGAACCGCAGAACGTCTTTATCGAGCCGCGCGAGAAGATCGCGCGTTGTGTTTCCGCCCACGCCGGCGTTGATCACTGTCCGGCCGAGGCGTGCCCCGATCAGATTCGAGAACCGCTGGCCGGCGGCTACGCGCGGGCTGCGGCGGACGCCCAACGTAACGCTGTCTCCCAGCGCGATCACCGGGCGGTTTTGGCCATAGGCCACGGCGGCCAACATCAGAAACGGCGTTAACTTCCTCACTGGTAGAACCATCCGATGGGCAGCACCTTTAGCTTCAAAGACCATCCGGTTTCGGCGCTCCCGCCCGGCGGCGGACCGACATAGTACGTCAGCAACACTTGCTCCTTCTCGAATTCAATGCTCGTGTATGCGAAGGTTCGATCTTTGGCTTCTTCGAGATTGCGGACATGGGTCCACGTTCTGCCGTCGTCTTTGGAAATCGCCGCCGTCAGTGGGGTCCGCTGGTCGACGGATTTGTTCCAGATCAACAACAGGTCTCCCGTGAAAGGGATCCGCTTGATTGCCTGCGGGGATCGCGGGGACTCCAGTTCCATCGCTTCGGGGGCTGACCACGTGTCGCCGCGATCCTTCGAATAGGCGCGATAGATGCTGCCCTTGTCGGTGCGGATCCACATCATCAGGCGGCCGTCTTTCAGTTCAACAACGCCCGGTTCCTGTGCTCCCGCCTTCGAGTTGGGGATGTCGACCAGGGTTGCACTGCGGCGCCAGGCGCCGCCTTCGTCGTCGGAGTAATAGACGCGCGTGCGGATGTGTCTGTCCACGCGATAGTCGGTGGTGTACCACAGCGGAAGGATCACGCGGCCGGACCGAAGCTGGATCATCCGATCGTTGTTCATCCCGGTGTAGGACGGCACCGGATCGATCGGGATCGGCTTGGGAGCGCCGAAGGTTTTCGCGCCATCGGTTGAGACGCGGAGCAGCGGCGCGCAGTCAGCTTCGGAGTTCTTGCGCGCGAACACGAAGAGCACTTTGCCCGAGCGGAGCCGTAGCAAGTCCGGCTCCATGACGTTCATCGTGCCGATGTTTTCCTGCAGAACCGATTTTGCCGACCATGTGCGGCCGCCATCGTGCGACCATCGCGAGGCGAGCCGGGCTGAGCCCCAATCGCTGCCCTGGCTTGTGTAAAATTCGTTCCAGGCGAGAAGAAGCCGCCCGCCGGGCAGAGCGAGGATGTCGGCTTCCGAGTTACGGCGATTGGCTTCCGTTGAGGGGGCGATCATTTGCTCGAAGCTATTGTTCTCCGCGGCGAGCGCGGAGTGAGCCACGAGATACGCCAGGCCAATCACTTTCCAACTGTTCATCCTTTACATACTATCTCCGGACTGCTGCCCGATCAGTTGCCGCAGCCGTTCGCGCCGTGGGCGGACGCGCCGAAGGTAGGTCCACAAGAAGTAGCCGAGATTGGCCAGAACGATTGCGCCGCCGATGACACCCATCCACGTGGCGTCTTGCGGACGCATCTTGCCGGACTCCAAGAGTCCTCGTACAGCGAGCGCGAGCAGCAGAGAGAAGACGCCCATGGCCGCGGTGGCCCAGCCCATATCGCGCGCATGCGCCGCCGTTTCAGCGA
>JBGSME010000327.1:0-11955 GCA_041740335.1 Bryobacteraceae bacterium
CGGGGAGTTGCCGGGGTGCCGATTCCACGCGCGGGACATGGCGAATTCCGGCCTTCCCGGCGGTTCCTACGGAGGGCTGATGGCGCTGGGTTCACTCGAGCACGCTGTGGAAGGCCCTCAGAATGCGCTGGCGGAGTTCCATCGCCTGCTTCGTCCCGGTGGCGTGGCGGTGGTCACGGTTCCCCATGGTTCGCTTCTGCGGATCGCCTGCCGGGTGGTCTCCGCTCCGTTGGAGGTAGCCAAAGCGAACCGCTTGTTCCGGCGCGTTGCCGGCAAGCCGCCGCTCGCGGCCAGTGCCCAATCCCGCCGCACGGCTCTTCGAGGAACCGTTCGTAAATGGCACCCGCACCTTTCACTGAGCCGGGAGGGATGGTCGTTCTACGAGTACGAGTTTAACAGGCGCCAGTTTGACGTGTTCATCGCTGAGGCTGGATTCGAAGTGCTGAGCCGGTTTGCCGCCTTTCCCGAGCAGGGCCTGCTCCATAGCTTTGGCAGGCTGGCGGGAACCTGGAACGCGGCGGAGTCCCGCGTGCAACTCAGCGCAATGGGAAGACTGCTCCGCTGGGTGCTTCCGGCCTCGCAGACCGGGCACATGCTCTGTTATGTGTTGCGGAGGTGGCCTCTGGCTTGAGCTCCGGCGCACATCTGGGCCCGTTCCGCGGTTGCGGAAAGCCGATAGCACAATCGCAGTAACCACTGGTGATCGAGGCATGTCAGAGCGGCGTGACCGCGCCGGCGCTACGACCGCGGCGGCCACTCCCGGAGCCGATACTGCTCGCCCAAAATCAGCGCTTGCGTCCGCGGAGGCAGCACGCGCATTGCGTTCAAGAACTCGATGGAACGTCCACTACTGGCGCACTGACTCTGCGAGTGATCTACCCTCTTGCGCTGGGTGGCCCCGCGATCCGATCACACTGTTTGCAGTTCGGAGTCCAGCGGCGCGTGCTGACAAAGCGGCCGACAAGAACACCCCTCACCCAAGCTATTTCGCAGATTGACGGACCAATGCCGTGCCGACAATGAGGGCGAGAATAAAAGAGTGGCGACTGATTAAGTCCTTTATTTTGAGTGGTGAGCGCGGAAGGAATCGAACCTTCAACCTACTGATTAAGAGTTCACACTGGCGATGTCCCATTCGTGCGCATCTGTTGCCACAGAACGGGTTAGCGGTGATCGGGCGACACTGGGGCGATCTGCGGAGACTGGTGGGACTCGTGGGATTGCTACCACGGCTGCTACCACCATGGCACCCCGGAGGCGTTCCCTTCATGAGCGGCGGCGGGCTGCACGTGCGTCGAGTCAGTGGCCCTTGCCTCGTCAGCCAGCCCTCGGTTACGACCGAGCATACCGGACTGCGACTTCCGAGACCCGGAGGCCGCGGCCGTGCTGCCTTGACACTACGCCCGAAACCAGCCCTGTTCTGATCCCGCTGTCTGGTCAATCAGCCATCTCCTTCAAGACATGGCGGCAGTACGTCGGGCCTGGAGTTGTCGATCACGGTCACGGTGTATCGCTTCGACCTGGCTTCGTCGGGATCCAATCGATAACCATCAAAGAAGCCTTGCCTGCTGCCCTCCACGTAGTACCCCCGTCAAGGTCGACACTCATGGAGAACCTGACGAAGCATTCGTGTTCACCCTCGCTCGCCCAGGAAGTCTCCTCGTGTTCTGCCTCGATGCGTCTCGCCGAGAATTCGATCCTGTAGCGGGCTGCGTGGGCTGTGCCGTCGAAGTCCAACGACACAGAGACCGCGCTATCAGGCGAGGAAAACGGCAGGCGCTGCACAATCCGAATTGCTCTGGCAAGTCCGACGATGGTCTCGGGGCTGATCTCCGGGATGACTAGAAAACTGCGAAACGCGAGTTCCATGCGCTTGAGTTGGACGAGATCTGCGGTCCGCAACCTGAACTGCTCTTGTTCAGCTTCCATACTTGTCGAGTCTACAACTCAGGCGTGATGCCAGCGTGGTTGCCAGCGTTCGAGCAGCGAGGAGGCCGGAGTCGTCGCACCGTTGCCGGCGGGCGAGCGGATTGTGATACATCTCGATGGATGACGGACCATCCCCTCGGGCCGGAGCGATCACTGGAATCCGATTTTGACGACGCCATGCACGAGATCTATCTCCGGGCATTGAAGGAGGCCAGGTACAGAGCCACCCGATTCTTCCAGATGCTTAGTGAACATCGGGGGCTCCGGACAGCGCAGATGCTTGTCAACGCGGCGACGGTGTCTGAGGGCTACACGGCTCTATGGGAGCTCGGCCGACTTGATCTAACCGTCGAGGCAATGATTCTCGAACATCCGCGATGGCATTCATTGTTCACTGCAGCGGAGCTTGAGGTTTGCAGGCGACGGCTGAAGGAATACCATTACATCCCCAACTCTGCGGCGCCCCTGTAGCGCCGCCGGCCCCTCATGGCGGATCGCACCGCCCAGTAAGGTACAGATGCTTGGCCACAGTCCAGGGGCCTGCGTGGACATACTGCGCTCGGTTACGGCAGACCAGGAGGACGTTGACCGCGCAGAGATTCGGATCATGCCAGTTCCCGAAAAGACTCGAAGGCCATCTTGAATCGCTTGCCTTCGAGGGCCAGTTTCGCGGCATCGGCCTCGGCGACGGTAAGAAGTCCAGCTCGAATCCAAAGGAGGAATAGCCCGGGCGTGTTAATCAGGCGGTCCTGGCCGAGGCGGGTTCGTGCCTCTCGAAGAAATACCCGCCGCTCATCGCAGGCTATGAGCCACCCTCGGCTCGACGCTACTGCCAAACAGGCGGCTTCCCCGGACCCCAGAATGAGCGTTAGCTCCGCGTAGACGGCGAGTTCCTCTGGAGTCTCGATCGTAGCCCTACCGAGAACTCCTTCGGTGATCGAGCCCTCCACGATGCCTCGCTGGTCAGGATCGCGAATCTCCGCGAGTACCTCGTCAGGAATCAGGAATTGGTAACCAGCGGTTCGTCCCAATAGCGGAAGGTGTCCACTGTGCAGTAGGTTGATGAGGATGCTGGTATCGGTAATGACAACACTAATCGTTTCGGCTTGATTCACCGCTATCTTGCCGGCAACAGAACGTCAGCCGCTCCTTGGTCCATACCCAGCCTGTCAAGGATCAATTCAATCTCAACGACCTCTACGCCAAGCTTGTTTCCGATCTCAACCAGCTTCCGATGACTGATCTTCTCCCGCCGATAGGCCTCAAGAGCCAGCACGAGGTACCGGCGATAGAACGCCGTCACGTTCTCATCCGCAGAGATCTCAACCAAGCCAAACAGTTCCGCGACCGCTCGGGCCACTCCATCGGCATCCATCTGTTTCATCTCTTGGAATTGCTGTTCCGTGACGAGCTTCAGATTGAGCAGCCTGTACAGAGCTGAAAGCACGCTGACCCCAAAGTGATGAGCGAGCTTGACAGCATCATAGATTTGTAGATCTTGGCTTCCGCCGGCGGTGCGGCTATCAACCGGCACGACTCCGGCCCCGTCGAAAACCTCTGCGTGCAACCTGCTCGCGTTACCCTTCCCGAGACTGGCGACAAACTGCCTAACACCCTCTTCGGGCATGAGGAAAGTAGCTGCAAAAACGTTTGCGCGCACCTCCAGGAGATCGGCTCTCTCCGACTCCCGGCTGACGTGTCCCAACCGCGCTCGATCAAGTAGAAGGTGGGCGTACTCATGGCACCAGGAGAATCTTTGTCGCACCGGCGGATGATCACGATTCACAACCACAAAGAGTCCCACAGAAGGATCGGAAATCATTAAGCCCGATACGCCTGCCGGCATTGAGATCAAGCCAGTCCTAATCCCCTGTGCTTCGAGAAGGGCTGGCATGTCCGACAGGGGTGCCGAGCCCAATCCGAGCCTACGGCGCTCCTCGAGTGCTGCCTGGGTTCCGCTCTGAATGGCGTCCCACTTCGATCCGAGAGCGACGGAAGGGTAGGACGCCACGTTTCCGGTACTTCTCGTGATGCCCAAAAGTTCTTCGAGGTCACGGAGCTGATGGCCAAGCGCAATGCAGTCACGCAATGCGGCCTTCACGCCGTCCCCTGCATCCTCCTCCGAGCGGAACAGGACAGCAGTGAGTCCAGAGACGCCGAAACTCGGAGCGAGGAACTCACGGATGTCGCGAGCGTACAGATGAGCGAACTTGGAAAGCTCAATGCCCGAAACGGATCGATTCCCAAGTTCGATTTGCGCGACGGTCGCTCGCACCATCCCCATTTCGGTGGCGGAGTCGTCCTGCGTCAGCCCGCAAGCCTCCCGGGCCTGCTTCAAACGCTTCCCCAACTCTAGTTGATCGATGGACATGGCATGACCTTTTAGCTTACCAGCGGCAAACAGCGTGGCGTCGTGAAGTCCAGTGCAAGGTGAGTGACATAACCTGCCACCATTCCTGCCAGCATTCCGCTGAGCACGCGAAGCACCATCGCGATCATTCCGTACCAGGCGTTCATCAGCGGCTCGGCGGCTTGGAATTGAAGCCGGGTGAATTCATCTGCTTGATCGCGCAGGCGCTTCTGCCATCCGTCCAAACCGGAAACCCACGCCGCCGCCCCCAGACCCACCGGAAGCGCTCCATGAGCCAGCGCTCGATGTCCAGGATGTAGGGGCGGGTCGCAGATATCCGGAAGGATTCCCCCTAAGAGGCCCCCCAGGGCACCACCGAGGCTCTCTTGAAATCGATGGATCTCGTTGCTGGGTAAAGCTTTATAGTATGCAAAAGCTGCACCCGCTGGGCCGGACGTGGCTAGGTGAAATGGTCGGTTTGGCATGGTGTGTCTTCTCTCAGCATAACGAATATCGGCAATAATTGGAATATATGTTAGGCTTGGAGTAGGAGGAAAATCCTAGAGTGCTACTGCTAGAACCCGAACGGCCAACGCTGCCAGCAACTCGAGTCTCTTGGCTTGATCGCCACTTGGAGCGAATTTGCGTGCTGTCCGAACTCACGCCCACCCAGTATCGGAACGCTGAAGAAAAATACAGAGCGGTTGGCACATGGCTGGCGGTCACCGGAAGCGCCCTCGCGCCTTTCGCGCCAGTAATCTATCCGCAGGGGTCCATGCTCCTCGGCACCACAGTCAGACCGTACAACAGCCGACACGAGTACGACCTCGATCTCGTTTGCCGGCTTCATGGCTGTGGCGAGCAGCCACCCCTCTTCATCTATGAGTGGGTTCATGGTCGACTGGCGGAGCACCAAACGTACAAAGGAATCCTGCAACGTCTGAAGCGATGCCTTCGACTGAATTACGCCGGAGCCTTTCATCTGGACATCCTCCCCGCGTGCCCGAATGAGCACCTCGGGAACGGGGCCATTCTTGTACCGGACCGAAAATTGGCGTGCTGGAAAGACAGCGATCCGAAAGGGTTCGCTGCTTGGTTCTTCAGCCGGTGTGTCATTCGCGATGAGCTCGCCGAACTCGAGTTGAAGGCGACCATCGAGCCGATTCCCTCCTCCGTTCCGTCAGAGCATAAGTACCCCCTCCAACGGATCGTGCAGCTAATGAAACGTCACCGCGACATCTTCTTTATGGGAGGAAGAGACATTGCCCGCTCGGTCATTTTGACCACCCTCGCCGGCGCGTTTTATAGAGGGCCGCGCTCATTGAGCCTCGCGCTGGAAGGCGCGCTCGATCTCATCCACGGCGAAATGGAGCAACATCCGACCGTCCCCCGGATCGAGAATCCAGCGCATCGGAAGGAGAATTTTGCTGACTCGTGGGATCAGGAAAAGTACGACAAGTTCCGGGCCTACATCCGTAACTTCCGCACTACTTTCAAGCGGGCCCTTCACCCGAATCTCGCCGAGCAGCGCAAGGGGCTCGAGTCACTGAGCGAACCACTTGGCGCGCTGTTCGGCGCCGACCGCGTAGCTGAGGCCATCAAGCTGGAAGCTGCTGATTTGAATGTCAGCCGGAACAGCCGCAGTCTGGGAATCAGCTCGGTTGGTATCCTGTCGACACTCCCCGCCTCGCGCAAGGTTGTGCCGGTTACGCCAAACCACTTCTACGGACGGTAATGCTGCATAGAACTAGAACCATTGGAATTCGCGATCAGGCGGCGTGGATGCGGAGCCGGTATCCGGCTTTCTTCTGCAAGGTCACTGACGGACTATTGATTTGCCGCGGCCAACTGCAACCTGGCGCGGTTAACGCCGTCTATGAGGTCCGCATTGAATACCGTGTCGGCCGTTGGCCGAAGGCGTTTGTGCCGGGGAACCAATTGCAGGCGCGGGAACCCGGCGGCAAGATTCCACACACCTACGGCCCCGACCAACCGTGCCTTTTCTACCCCAGCAGAGAATCTTGGCGGTCTGACATGAGGCTTGCTGACAGGATCGTGCCGTGGCTTTCACTCTGGCTGGTGTTCTACGAAATGTGGCGGGCCACAGGGGAATGGCACGGCGGCGGGATCACGCACGGAAATTCGAAGGAAATCGAACCGGCCGCGTAGCCACCCTCCGGCTAAGGGAGTGTGATTGCCGGCACGAAGCCACCGAGCGCCTGGTTTTGGTCGTAGATCTGCATCGTCATGTCGGCCTTCGGCATAATCACCCGCCCGAAATCGACAGCCAGCGCTACAGGCATTGCCGGGAACACATGCAGCGTTGCAGTTTCTCCATGGGCCGCTTTGATGCGATCGAGGAGACTGCGCACATGCTGGCGAAACAGCCTCGCCTGACCTCGGCCCGCAAGGAAGTCGTTGTGGGGCTGAGGAGATGACAATTTCCAGATACTCGCGCCAGGAAGCAGTGCGTAGACACGCTCATCGAGGACCGTGGCGCTTAGAGAAAACACGAGCGCTGGCGGACCGACGGTGGAACTGGGTTCAGCAACGATGAAGTCAAATCCCGGCGGGTCGTTCTGCCAGCGCCAGTCCGGCGGTTCGCGATGAAGTTGGTAAACTTCGGCGGCTGTTATGTCGCACAGTAGGTGGCCCAGCAGCATCAACAGCGGCTGCGGTGCCAAACCGAATACGGAGAGGTGGTGAATTTCTCCCTTCCTCAGGCGCGGCTTCAACGTCTGCTCATACATGCTCTTCAGTTGCAGAGCCTGACCCTGCCAGTAAGCGGTATCGCGATCTGCCAGTGCGCTGTTGGTCCAACCCAACTCGATTGCTCTGGCCTCGGCAGGATAGCAGTCTGGCAGCATCGCCTGGGCTGCCTTGTTCGTTGAAAGTGGGGCATCATGGGCGCCGATGTTGGCCCCAAAGAGCACCACGTGACTTTGCTTGTCGGGTCCAAGCGACCCTAGAAGCTCGATCCTCGCCTCATGTCTTTCCTTCATTCCCCTGAGTCGATCAGCGGGATGCCCCGGCTCATCGGCGACGTCTACCAACCGGTGATGAGTGTCACACAGGACCATCAGGTTCGTGATGTCAGCCTTAAGCCTTTCAGAGAGGACGGGATCGCCCCGCGGCCCCTTGGGTTTGTCTCCGATGATGTGAGCAATGTACGCGGTGTTGAACTCCGCCTGGGTTAGCGCGTCGAGCCACAGCGGCTGATTACAGCCCTCATACTGGCAGCGCCCGCCGGCTTTTCCCCAGAGCCGCATCTTGACGGTATCTGGTATGTACCTCACGGATTGCAGGCCGCGACGCGCGTGGGCTGAGTGCTTCCTTGAGATAGATTTCATGCTGAAAGCTCCCTGCGGTTGAATCCATGCCTTGCGGCGTGTCGAGCTAGATTTTCGCGATGGAGTTTCGTGAGCCGAAGGGCCCCGACGGACTGGATTTCTAACCGCGCGGCGGCGGCCGGGGATAGGGAGGGCGAGCTTAGCGGCCGGCCTTCATCGTCGAAGCTGACGAGGCCGGCGTCGAAGGCGGCGTCCCAGAGGGCGGAGAGGAGGAGGCCGTTGTGGACGTCGAGGCGCTGGGCGTCGGATTCGCATTCGGACCATGGCACGATGTGCGAGGCGCGTAGGAGGGCCGGGTCAGTGATTCCGGTGAGCGGGCAGCGACCGCTCCAGTACTTCATCAGCGCCTGGCGGAAGATATCCTGGCCCACGCGCTGGATGACGAGGCGTTCGGCCTCAGTGGTGCGCGGGGCGGACTTGGTCCTGGCCAGAAACTCCTTCAGGGGAGCGTCGGGGAGGCTGACGCCGAGCCGGTAGGTGCGGTCGAGCGCGTCGTGAAGTTCGTTGAGCGTGGGGAAGGAGAAGACGGTGGCGTCGTTCCGTGCAGTGGCGTCAGGAGCAGCGCCGAGTTCGGCGGCGATGGTCTTGAGTCCGACGGCGAGGAACCAGGGGCCGTCCTTGGACGCCGCGCCCAACCAGATGTCGCCCGGCGCGGTGGTGGAGCGGAAATGGAGCCAGCCGGAGTCCGCGCCCGCATCGATCCGGAATCCGTTATCGAAGGCGGCCTTGTGGAGTTCGGTTCGGACGACGAAAGTGGGCGGGTTCTGAAGAGACATGACTTGAACCATTGCAGCCACCCGCTATAGCGTTACAACACGGGTCGGAATGAAGTGGGTAGCGGGCGCGGCCACGGTCCCATCAAGCAACGAAGCGAATTCACTTGATATCGGCTCCAGCGCCTCAACCCGTTCTGGAGCGATGCCGTCAAGGCTCGACCACTGTCCCCTCGCCGCCTCCGCAATGTCGCGAGCAATCTCGACGTCCAGCCCAACGAATGCCAGATGTCTTAACGGTATCTCCAACGGCTGCATCCACCCCTTCTCTGTTAAAGTCGCCACCGGGCCGGACTGAGTCCTGTACCACCCGCCAATAAACTCTCTGCCTCTGAAAGGCTGGACCATGCAAGTCCAAACCGGAACATTGAACGAAAGCTCGCGCGTCAACGCAAACCCATTGTGGAGTGCAGATGCCAGCAGGCCTAGGCCGAGCTTATTGAATATCCGTCCGTAGTGCTGTGCCAGTGCAACGCGGCCCAGATTTCGCGAAACGTCGGTATTCTCACCGAGCGGCTCTCCTGGCGTTTGCGGATCTTCAATGAACGACGTGGTGCGCGTGCGGCGCGAATCCCTTTCAGTCACGAACCGGGTTGCCCCGATATAGCCTTTCAGCGAGATCGCAGAGCCCATGGGGCTCAGCGCTTCCACTCTTTCAAACTGCTGCCTCCATTCATCGAACTCGGCACTATCAAAAGTGATCGAGCGAAAGCGCCCCTTAGCTTCAGCTATCCTTGGTGCGGTCGTTTTTCGGGCACACAAATAGTCGGGAATATCCCCTTTCTTAGTTCGACGGATCTTCATTCCACCGAAGGCTGCGTGCGTTGATTTGTTGACAATGTTCTGCAGATGCGCGAAGTAGCAAATCTTGAAATGATCGTGCAGCTGCAGACGACAGAACGCTTGGCCCAGCTCGAATGAAATGGTGCGCTTCTTCTCTTTGGTTGCTTCGTGAACAAAAGGGTGAAACCGAAAATCCTCGGAACCGCTGACAAGTTCAAGGTACTCGAATCGAGTAGGATCCGGCTTCGGTGGTGCTGCAGGAAAGCTATCGACATAGTACTGGAGAAAGAGCCTGCCCAAATCAATGGGGATCTCACTCACTGGTGCACTTGCTGACGGCAGTTGCCGTAGGCTCGCAGGCACTGGGGCGACGTCTTTCATTGAAATCTGAATGATCCGCTGCATTCGCTCACCTTCTCCAATCTGTAGTTCGGTCCGGGTCGCTCATGCTAGTTCTCCGGCCTCCAGGCGGTCCCAGGCTTCGAGCACGAGGCGGCGGGTGCGGTATTCGCCGAACTTCTTCATCTCGTTGTTCTTGAGGACGCGGAAGGTTTCGGAAGGGTAGTCCTCGCCCATCACTTCGGCGGGGTCGAGGATGAAGCGGAGTTCGTCGCGAGTCAGGCCGTAGGCGCGGGCGTACCATGCGTCGAGTTCGGCGCGCAGTAGCGCGCGGCGGCCTTCGTTCCAGGGGAAAGGTGGGCCTTTGTATCCCAAGTCATTTGCAAGGGGTCTGAGGGATTCACTAGTGAAGCAGAGCTCCAAGACGTGCCTTGACAGAACCGCTAGGGCAGAAGCTGTGTAGTAGCTCGGTGGAAGTACAGGTAGCTGCTTCAGCATTTCGACAGTCAAGTGAGTGCCGGCAACCTTTTGCCTTGCAACGTAATCCAGAGTAAGGGACGAAAGGGAGCCGAGGAAGGCAGCAACCAGCTCTGGCCGTTGATCAACGAATATGTTCCGGATCGTATTTGAAACGGCTACCGCTGGGTAGGCGGTCACGATTACGGTTCGCTCGTCGGTCGACCGGCAGATATCTCGCCAGCCAATCAGCCATCCCCGTTGCCATCCCTTCGTCGCTAGCCGCTCACGAACTCGCTCGGCGCGAACCCAGAATCGAGGGACCGGTTCAAACCCCGAGGCCAGCTTCTCCTTCGAGGTGGCGTCTCTGATGTCATCAGCATGGAAGGTCGCCCATCGGTGGTCGAACAGGTGAATCATCTTCGCCTCGTACAGGGGGACAAAATTCTCAAGAGATGCTGTTGAATGGTCGGATGATAGGCCCTGCTGCATTAGTTGCTGGGCGGTTTGGAACTCGTAACTGCTGTCAGCCATGTCAAACATCTTCGTCATGTAATCGAACTGCCATGAATCTCCGCCTGTGGAATCCCCGTCGTGAACAAGTACGGGGACGCGACGGTAGATACTTGCAGTAAGGGTTGCATCCATTCGGCTCCGAAAGACCGGCGACACTCTTGTGTTCGGATTCATTCGTGTGATCGCCGAAGCCGACATCGTAAAACGCCGTTCGGCATCTGATTGCTGGGCGGGATCTGTGAGAAAGAATGCGAATTGTACTTCACCCGTACTCGGTCCGATCGTGAGAAGCGAGAACTTATAGCTTCGATGAACGCCCGGAAAAATGCCGCGGCTGTTCTCGAAATCCAGAAGCTGAAGGAGACGGCTCGAAGAAATTAGTTCTGCGAAGAATCGGGCCCCGGTACCCTCGGTCGCAATGCCTGTCGGCACGATAACACCTGCGAGACCTCGCTTCGACCGAAGCTTCGCGAACAACTCAGCGAAAAGCGCATAGGTGTTGATATCACCGGTGCCGGTTAGTGGAAAGCGGTCACCTTCGCGCACAATGACCGAGGCCGCCTCGGAGACTCTCTTTGCGGACTCGAATTCTTCAAAGAGGCGGCGTTCTCGTGTTCCAGGCTCCGCTTTGCCTAAGATCTCGATAAACTTCGACCGAGCATCAGATGTGGGTGCGAGGGCTATCTCCGGTTCTCGGGAAGCAAAGAACTCTGTTTCCTGGATTTTTATGCGTTCCCACGGGGGGTTGCCTAGGATAACGTCGAACCCTCCAGCGGTCATGATGTCAGGGAACTCCAGGGGCCAATGAAAACTCCGCGCCCGATCTATCACTTCGCGGGTCATTCCAACTAGGGGGCCATACACCTGTCTACCAGCGAGGGCCCGCCACAATTGGTCAGTCGTCGGTACCAATGCCGCGCCAGGATCTTCCGGAACATTTCTCTTCGCCAGCAGAAATGCCGCCACGTACAGGTCCGCTGCAACCCGCCAGTTCCACAGTTGCCGCTCAGACTTAGCAGCGGCGAGGCGCCTCCTCTTCTCTGCGATCTCGCCGGTGGTGTCCTCCGGTAGGTTGCGGACTGCGCGAAGCGATGCCGCTAACGGCGGTTCAGCAGGCAGCGCGTTCTTCCCTCCTGTGAAGTCGAGCGTCCCTTGGCCGTCGCGCTCGGCCTTGTTACGACGATCGAAGTACTTGCACGCGTCTTTGTCGTCGCCGCAGAGCGGCTTGTAAGCAGCGTCCGGAATGCCTTCCCGGAGGACCTCAAGGTCAAACACTCCTAGTAACGAGTCGCCGCAAAGAATGCTGGCGTCGAGGAAGCCGAGCGGCTTGCCGGGTTCGACGGTTTCAATCCACAGCGCGACCTTCGTCAGTTCGACGGCCATGGGATTGCGATCGACGCCGTGGATGCAGGAACGCACGACATCGCGGAGCGCGTGGCGATAGTCCTGTGGTGAGGCG
>JBGSME010000328.1:0-3316 GCA_041740335.1 Bryobacteraceae bacterium
TAGGCGTTCATGATGTCATCGACGGTGGACTCCTCGGGCATGTTGATCGTTTTCGAGATCGCGCCAGAGATGAACGGCTGCGTCGCGGCCATCATTCGCACATGGCCCATGTACTGGATGGACCGGCTGCCGTTCTGCGGCCGGAAGGAGCAATCGAACACCGGCAGGTGCTGGTCTTTGAGTTGCGGCGCGCCTTCGATGGTGCCGGTCGCGTCGATGTGTTGCACGATCGCTTCGGCCTGTTCCGGTGTATAGCCGAGCTTGATCAGAGCCTGGGGTACCGTGTTGTTCACGATCTTGATCACGCCGCCGCCCACCAGCTTCTTGTATTTCACCAGCGCCAGATCGGGCTCGATCCCCGTGGTGTCGCAATCCATCATGAACCCGATGGTGCCGGTGGGCGCGATCACGGTTGCTTGCGCGTTCCGGAATCCGTTGACCCGGCCCTTCTCATAGGCGTCGTGCCAGACCCTGCGGGCGTTGTCGTAGAGCGCCTGCGGAACCAGACGCGAATCGATGTTCGGCACCGAGTCCCGATGCATGCGGATCACTTCGAGGAACGAATCCTCGTTGACGGCGTAGCCCGGAAACGGTCCAGTGGATTCGGCAACCCGCGACGAGGTGAGATAGGCCTGTCCGCAGAGCACTGCCGTGATTGCGGCCGCGTAGTTGCGCCCTTCCGGAGAATCGTAGGCGATGCCCTGGGACATCAACAGCGCGCCGAGGTTCGCATAGCCCAAGCCCAGCGGCCGGTAGCCGCGGGAGTTTTCGGCGATCTTCTCGGTTGGGTACGACGCGTTCTCGACGATGATCTCCATCGCCACAATCAGCGTATCGACGGCATGCCGGTAAGCTTCCACCTCGAACTGGCCATCCGGGCCCACGAACTTCATCAGATTGAACGACGCCAGATTGCAGGCGGAATCGTCCAGGAACATGTATTCCGAACACGGATTGGAGGCGTTGATCCGTGCCGTCTTCTTACAGGTGTGCCACCGGTTGATCGTGGTGTCGTACTGCATCCCCGGATCGCCGCACTGCCAGGTGGCCTCCGCCATTTGCCGGAGGAGGTCTCGCCCACGGTACCGCTTCACCGGTTGGCCGTTGGCAACCGACTTGGTCCACCAGTCCCGGTCTTCCACTACGGATTGCATGAACTCGTCGGTGACGCGCACCGAGTTGTTGGCGTTCTGGAAGAAGATCGACGAGTAGGCTTCGCCGTCAATTGAGGCGTCGTAGCCGGCGTCGATCAGCGTATGCGCCTTCTTCTCCTCTTTCGCCTTGGACCAAATAAACTTGTCGACGTCCGGATGATCGACGTTGAGGATCACCATCTTCGCCGCGCGACGCGTCTTCCCGCCGGATTTGATTACTCCGGCGAATGCGTCCAGACCTTTCATGAAGCTCAACGGTCCAGAGGCTCTTCCGCCACCGGAGAGCACCGCGTCCTCTTCCCGCAGCGGCGACAAATTGCTGCCTGTGCCGGAGCCGTACTTGAACAGCATCCCTTCGGTCCGCGCCAGGCGGAGAATCGCTTCGAGCGAATCGCTCACCGAATTGATGAAGCACGCCGAGCACTGCGGACGGTCCCCGGCCTTGGCTACCTCTTTCACCGCTTGCGCCGGTTCGTCGTAATACCATCCATAGCCGCGCGCCTCGTTGCGCACGCCGACGTTGAACCACACCGGGGAGTTGAACGAAGCCTTCTGCGTCAACATAAGGTGGGCCAATTCACTCCGGAAATTCTCAGCGTCTTCCCGGGTGCGGAAATACCGGCCGTTGATTCCCCAGTCGGCGATGGTGTCGACCACGCGATGGATCAACTGCCCCACTGACCGCTCCCGCTCGGGAGAGCCCAACTTCCCATGGAAGTATTTCGAGGCCACGATGTTGGTGGCGGTCTGTGACCAGTCCGACGGCACTTCGATGTCTCGTTGCTCGAAGATCACGGCACCTTTGTCATTGCCAATCGAAGCGGTGCGGAGCTCCCATTGGATTTCATCGTAGGGTGTTTTTCCAGCGTCGAGTTTGGCGGTGAAATATCGGGGGAAGGAAATTCCGGTACGTTCTTCGAGAGAGAGTGATCGCCGGGATTCGGTAGCTACGCGCGAAGCGAGATCAGCAGTGATTTGGCCCATAGTGTTTTTACCTTAGCTCAGGGGGAAGTGACAGAGGCCATGATGCCCCAATATCTAGTGCCCCGTCAAGAAAAATATCTATCTGTTGTAGCGAGGAGTTACAGGTCCGAAATACACCCGCCATCGAATGTTCATAGAGTTGGAAACCATTCTCGAAGTTCTGCCTTAGGTGAAGATTTTTTGCGGGTGCCGACACCCGCGACGGAAGGGCCCCCTGGCGGATCGTATCATTAATCACTGGAGATTTGTTCTGTAAATTATTGAATATAAACACTTTATCTTATAGCAATCCTCTGCCGCGCAGCCAGTCAGCCAGCCGCCCCGGCCAGGAGCTCAATGTTGCGTCAGACCAGCCAAGTCCGAACCCGTGCGGGCCCTTTTCGTAGATGTGCATCTCGGCAGGGACCCCCGCTTTGCGGAGGGCGAGGTAGTAGAGAACACTGTTTTCGGGCGTCACTCCACGGTCCTCATTGGAGTGGACCAGGAACGTTGGGGGCGTCCGCGCGGTGACCTGTAATTCGCTCGAGAGCAGCCGCACCGTAGCCGGATCGGGCGCTTCGCCGAGCAGGTTCGTCCGGGACCCCTTGTGAACGTTCGGCTCGTCGGTGAACGTGATTACCGGATAGGCGAGGATTGCGAAATCGGGCCGCGACCCGGCCCGGTCGACGGGGTCGGCCGCCCCGGCCTGGCCTTCATCGAAATGGGTGGAGGCGCTCGACGCCAGATGACCGCCGGCGGAGAATCCCCAGATGCCGATCCGGTCCGGCTTCACTCCCCACTCCCGAGCGCGGGAGCGGACCATGCGGATTGCCCGCTGCGCATCGCCGAGTTCGATCGGGTGATTGTAGTTCGGGCCGAGACGGTACTTGAGAACGAAGGCCGCGATGCCGATCGAATTCAGCCAGCGTGCGATCTGATCCCCTTCGTGATCGATGGCCAGGCCCCGGTAGCCGCCACCGGGGCACACGACAACTGCGGTGCCGTTGGCCGGAGCGGTGGGTGGATAGATGGATAAAGTGGGCTTGTCAGTGTCGGCGGACCCGAGCGCGCCGGGCGCGCCGTTGGGCCACAGGAGTTCGATTTTCGGCGGGCGCCCGCCTCGTTGTGCAAAAAGAGTTGGCACCAGCAAAAGCGCGGGCAGTATGCGCCGCCCAGCCCTACTCCACCTGATAGTTCGG
>JBGSME010000329.1:0-3491 GCA_041740335.1 Bryobacteraceae bacterium
TAAAGACTAGGTGACCCACCAGACCAAACAAGGCCACACCCGCATCTGGATCGTCCCCATCAATGACGCTGAGGCCGTCGCCATTGCCACTTACTTGGAACGCCATGGTCAGACAGTCTTTCGATCCCAACAACCGTGGGGTGCCTCGTGGAAGGGCCTCGAACCGGCGATCGGCGCCGCAGTTGCCGACGCCCTCGCCGCGCCTAACCCACCTACGGTCCACGGGGTCGAATTGGCCGGCCCAAACCCGTACCACGCCATCGATATCGACCATCACCGCTACCAGAACGACGACCGTTCACACCCACTCTCCTCTCTCGAACAGGTTGCCACCATCGTCGGCCATCCGCTGGACCGCCGCGAACAACTCATCGCCGCAAACGATCGCGCCTACATCCCCGGGATGAAAGCACTCGGTGCCACCGATCCGGAAATTGAAGCCGTCCGTCAACTCGATCGCGCCGCGCAGGGAATCACTCCCGCCGACGAAGCCCGCGCCGTCGCTGACCTAGCTCGCGCGGAACGCCGCGGCGCTCGGATTCACGTTGCCTGTTCGGCGAAGCCGACTTCGGCACACATGGATCGGCTTTACGGCCAAGCGCCGGAAATCCTGCTCACCAGCGAGCATGAGTGGAATTACTCCGGCCCGCGCCACCTCCAACTCGCCGCAGCCAATTTTCCGGAGCAGCATTGGTCCGGTGGGAGTCCTGAGTCGGGGTATTTTGGGATTCTCGATCCGGCGGAGCCGACGCGCGGGGCGATCCTTGATTTCTTCTGGTCTGGAGAAACCAGCGTGCCCGATCTGGCTCGCGCCGCCGCCGCTAGAGAATGCTCTCGATGATACGCCGGTAAGCGCCTTGTTTGGCGAACCCTCGCGATATACAATAAACTACCTCGGAGACACCGGTGGCCTATTATCCCTTCCGCCAGATACTGTTCTGGCCCCTCCAACTCGAATACCCTCATGGCTCTACGCGACCGGGCATCCAGGAATTGGCCGCGGAAATCACCTCCAGCAAGATCTGGAAGGAACTGAAAGATGTCTACGAGAGAGGTGATGAGAGATCTCCCGAGTGGGGTACGATTCGCCAATTTCGATATGCGGAGTTCGCCTATTTTCACCCCTTCGTGCAGCGGTTCCTCTATCGCCAGTCTTCCGCCGACCCTGCACAGCCCACCGCCGAACCGGACTTTCTGCTCCTGGGCCGCGACGACATAAAGACCGTGCACATCACGCTCGGCGAGAATGACAATCTCACACTGGACGTCGATCGCGTGCATCTCTATTTGTTCCGTACTCGGGTGGCGATCCTCGTGGTTGAGGTATCTTCCAAGTCGGCGGTGTCCCGAGAGCAAGGGCTCGATTTCCTCGACCGTTTCCGCCGTGTTTTCCCTCCCTACTGGGAAAATTTCGAACCGCAAGGTTCCATCCTTGACGCAAAATGGTCACCAGGAGCCAAATTCGAATCCACCCAGACGTCTGGTGCCGAAATCCCGCAAGCGTTACTGCAGCCGCCCAAAAACCTTCCGATCCTGCCTCATTGGGCCGCGCTCCTTGAACCTCTTGCCGTAGGTGAGCCGCTTTCGGCCAAACTCCCGCGGCTGCGTATTCTCGGCGATGACCGCATGGCCTCGATGGCTTTCCTCGGGCTGGAAGATCCGTTCCGGGTCTCCGATGACGATATGGTCCGTTTCGCGGTACTCGATGGACCACGATCCACACCCTACTCCCAGCCTTTTCTAGCGTCATTCGAGCAGACCCATTGCTATGACCGCTTTTGGGACACCGGCCCCGGTTCGCACAGCCCGTGGACCACGCGTTACCTGACTTCGGGAGAAGTATTCACTGCCATCGGTGACGCCGGCCCTGGGGGATGGTTCTTCTGCAACATAGTTCAGCAGCACTTCCGCATGCACTACTTCCAGATGGGGCTGATTCTTCAACTCCAGCGGGCGTCCCTGCTCATTTTTCAGGATCGGATTTCGCATGCGGCTACCTTGCTGCCAGACAAGTGGGAGCGCTGCCAACAGGAGGCGGTGCGGATTCAGACCGACTTGGCCGAGTTCTCCTCCCGCTTCTGGTTTTCCGAGATCAGTCCGCAGACGCAGGCACGGGAACTCTTTCAACTCTGGTCCAGGAATCTACAGTTGGAGCAGTTGAAGAACGAAGTCTTCACTGACAAGGCCGCGCTGGCTAGCGCCTTATCCGCCCGGTGGGATAGGGAGCAAACGGAACTGGCGAATGGCCTTGCGCGGGCAGGTTTCATCTTCGCTCCTGTCGCTCTAGCCACTGGTTTTCTGGGAATGAACGTGATCGTTGACCCGCTTAAAGATCTGCCGGTTTTGCAGTGTTTGCCCCTTTTCCAACGCGGATGGTTAATATTTGCAGCCGCCCTCCTCGCGTTCTCTATCCTCTCGGCCATGCTGTGGTTCCACATTCGGAGCGGCATGCGCCGCGAAGGTGATCGGAGCCAGGAACCATGAAGAACCCCTTGCAAAGCTCTGGACTCCCCCTTATACTTGAAATCGGATGGGCAGAATTGCCCTCCCGCCTCGTCGGCCTCACCCTTTCGAGGCGCCCGGATTAGGACGGGATTGAATCGCTGAGACTGGATTCTCCGGTTCCCTATCCGGGGACCGGAGCTTTACTGCCATGTAAAACAACGACAACATCGATAGAGAACCTAAGAACCAAGTGGAGTTAATCAATTGAAATGATTGAACCAAGAGAAATTCCTCATTCCCGAAAAGGAACGAATCGCTCTCGCAAAGCTGATAGGCCTCAGCGAGAAGAAGCGCAAGGTGATCGAGCGCTTGGTCCTCGAGGATCAGCCCAGCCAGCCCGCCGAAAAGCCACGCCCACCCGCTGGCCGACGGCCTTCCTAAATCTTCCCTTTCAGCCTGCATACAGAAATACCCTTCTGGCTCTAGTGTCCGCTTGTGTGGTTTGCCGCGTCCGCCCAGTGCTCGTTACCCTTCTTCCCACGCACCTTCCCCGTATGGAACGGGTGTTTGTGGGCATCTCCACCAGCCGATATTCCCTTCATGATTTCTCGATCCCACCGGTTCTCGGCAAACGGGGACATGAGTGCCGGCTGAATATGGCTCTCGAAGCGGGCGTGGCGCTCGCCCGCCAGCATGACGACCCAACCCACGAGGTCTATTTTCTGGAACGCGTCGAGCATCGAATGTCACGGACCGCGAGCGATGTGGGTCGCGATCCCATCGTCTACGACACGCGCAATCCCGCCAAGCTGATTCAGGGCCTCATGAGGAAAACTTCATTTTCCTCGTCCACCACCGGAACCGACGTTGGGGTCTGCGTGAAGCTTTTTCAGGATCTTGCCCGGCAGCTTCCAAAGCTGGAGGAGGAATTCGGCACAGTGTTCGAGACTGGTTTCACCGAACTCTTCTACTACGCGGTAGCTCGCGCTAACCGCCGCTGACATCGAGCTGGAGGAATCCTCATGCCCAATATCTACCTGCGAGCC
>JBGSME010000330.1:0-2913 GCA_041740335.1 Bryobacteraceae bacterium
GGCAGCGATGCCGCGCAGGACGTGATGCCGTCCGGTGTGGACGGCGTGCGCCAGCCGATCCATTTGCTGGTGCTCGTTGCGATGGGCATGCCGATCCTCGACAACGTGGATCTGGAAGCGTTGAGCGAAGAGGCGAATAAGCGCAAACGCTGGCATTTCCTGCTGAGCGCTTCGCCGCTTGCGGTGCCGGGCGCCACCGGCTCGGCGCTCAATCCGATCGCGATTTTTTGATCGCGCGTCCGCCTTGGTCCAGCAGGCCGCGGCTAGCGCCATTTGGCGATTCACATGCATCGAGTGTGTGCAAGGAAGGTGAATCCATGCGCTATGCACTGCTCCTCATCCCCCCGCTCCTGTGGGCTCAAGCCGGCCCGCCCCCCGCGGCGCAACGCGGGCGTGAGTTCTTCTTCGACAAAGCGCCCAAATGCGCCACTTGCCACATGGCCGAAGGCAAAGGCACCAAGGTTGGTCCGGACCTCGCCCGCATCGCCCGCGTCAGCCCCCGTGGGCTCAAGATCGCTATTCTATCCACCGTCACCGAGTACGTCGTGATCGCCAAACTCAAATCGGGAGAGTCGTTTCCGGCTATGCGGCTTGAGCAGTCCGGCGACACGCTCAAGATCTGGGATCTCGGGAAAACACCACCTGAACTGCGCACGCTGAAGACTTCTGAGGTTGCTTCCTACGGCGGAAACGCCACTTGGCAACACCCGCCCGTTTCGGCCGGGCTAACCAACGCGCAACTCGCCGACATCATGTCGTATATCCGCTTTGTTGCTTTTGGCGACCGCAAGGAAGTGGACCCCGCGGATTTATAAGCGTCCCATGCCGGTAGTCTGGTGATCCGCGCCATATCGCACACCCGGCCCGCTGCGTAGCGCCCAAATTCTCCAGATCCCGCACCCGCGGCGGACCTACTTCTTCTGCCCGGCCTTCGACGCCCCGCCCATCTTCGCCACCAGTCCGGTTACTTCCTGAAGCGCCGGATCGAGCGATTCGAAAAATCTCTCCTGGCCGGCCGCGTACTCGTGATGATATTGGATCCAACCCTTCTCGTCGATGATGAACAAATGCGGCAGCGAAATCTGGGTCGTCTTCGGAGTCGCTTTCAAATACGATCCGGTCACCTGGCTGCAATCGAACAGCACCGGTGTCTTCACGCCGTTCCGTCCGATAAACTGCCGAACGGTGTCCTGAGTGTCGGGCACGGTGGTAATCGTCAGAATCGTTACCTTGTCCGGAAACTTCTGGCGAATCGTCTCGAAGATTTTCGCCGAGGAGTTGCACGACGGGCACGACGTCTGGATGATGTCGAGCAGCACGATCTTCCCGCGATAATCATAGAGGTCGTGGTAATTGAAATCCACGTCCGGCAGCGAGAATCCGGGCGCTCGCCGATTCGCAAGCGAGTCGGCCGCCAACGCTGAAACGGAGAGAATGGAAAGCGCGAGCGCCGCGATGGCGCAACGCCGCGAACAGGCAAAACGGCTCTGAAAACGCATCATCCACCAGCGTAACACGCGACACCGAAAATGTTTCCGTACATCCAACTCCCGCCGATTTCCGCCGGCCAGTGGCACATCTCCTGGTTCGTCCCGCTGCTGGTGTGCGGAATCGCCGCCGGCGCCGCCATCACTGTTCGCCGCGCGCGGACGCTCGGGATTCCATCTGCGGAAGCTGTGAACCTGCTTTGGGTCCTGCTGCTCGGCGGATGGCTCGGCGCCGGCTTCGGCAAAGCCCTTTATGAGCCGGCCCTCATCCGTGCCGATCCCACGCTCCTTTACCGCTACTATTTCGGAATCTCCTCATTCGGCGGGATCTTTGGCGGGATCGCCGCAACCGGGCTTTACTGCGCCTTCCGCCGGATCCCGTGGACGCCCTTCGCCGACGCCGCCTCCTTCGCGTTTCCTTTCGCCTGGATCTTCGGCCGTCTCGCGTGCACCCTCGCCCACGATCATCCCGGAATCTACGCACAAGGCTGGTTTACAGTGGCATATCCGGCTGGATCGCGGTATGATCTCGGTTTACTCGAACTTCTGTTCACAATTGTGCTGGCCGTGATATGGCTGTTTTGGGTGCAGCCGGACGCTACCAGAGCGCGAAGGCCAGCCGGAATGAGGACGGGGGTGCTGCTGGCCGCGTATGGCCTCTTGCGCATCGCCATCGATCCTCTTCACGTCGACCCGCCTCGTTACGGCGGCATCAGCGTCGATCAGGCAGCGGGCAGCCTGGCGATCCTCATCGGAAGCATAATTATAGCCCGCGTCTACAGCGTCCATAGGAGATTGATCCATGGTCATTAAGCGGAACGTTCTTACACCACGCCTGAAGCTCGCCCTGCTCACCACTACTTGCGTGATTCTCCTAGGAGGCCAAACGGGGTGCCCTTGCTCCCTGCTCCAACTCCTTTTGTCGATGCAGGACTGCACGCTCAGCGCCTGTGGCGGCGGGGACGAAGGCGGCGGCACTGGTTCGCCCGGTCTGTCGAGCGTAGTCTTCGAACCGAACTCCGGCCAGGCGGACTCTCGCTATCAATTCCTCGCCCGCGCTTCCGGTGTCCATCTCTTTCTCTCGGATGCGGAAGTCGCGCTTTCGGTCGACAACGCCGAAGCCGTTCTCCGTATCGGTTTTGCCGGCACCGGCGCACGCCCCGTCCCCCAAGCCGAGCAGCCTCTGCCGGGCCGCGTGAACTACCTCCTCGGCAACGATCCCTCCGCCTGGATCCGCGACCTTCCCACCTTCAGCCGAATCCGCTATGCCGGCGTCTATCCGGGCATCGATGTCGTCTACTACGGCCGCGACGGCCAACTGGAGCATGATTTCATCGTCGCCCCGGGCGCCGATCCCACCCGCATCCGCATGCGTATCGAAGGCGCTTCGGCGCCGCGCCTCAATTCTGCGGGTGACCTGCTTCTC
>JBGSME010000331.1:0-5156 GCA_041740335.1 Bryobacteraceae bacterium
GGGCCCGGCGTCGTTCCGCTCGTCGACTCCGGCACCATCGCCCACGCCGTGCAGTATGCCGCGCGCCACGCCGCTCCCGGCGATACCGTCTTGCTCGCGCCCGCCTGCGCCAGCTTCGATCAGTTCGATAACTACGAACACCGTGGTCAGGTGTTCAAACAACTCGTACAACAACTCGCGGGAACAGGGGAAGGAGAGTAGAAATGACCCGAAAAGTCACAATGGACTGGGTTCTCTTTTGGACCATTCTGATTCTGGTGGGAGTCGGATTGGTCATGGTCTACAGCTCGTCGTCGGTGATTACCGAACTACGCAGCCTGAAGTCTGATTCCAGCGCAGCCGTCAGTACCGAAACCGCCGCCTGGCCGCTTCGCCGTATCGCCGCCGGAATTCTCGGCCTCATCGGCCTCCTCTGGATGGGCTGGCGCTACCGCAATGAGCAACTCTCCTCCGGCTGGGCCATGGTCGGCATCGGCTGGGTCGCCTTCGTCCAGGCCACCGCCTATTGGATGGATGCCGGCGCGCCCCACTACGCCCTCGCCATCAAACAGCTCTTCGCCGCCTTGCTCGGCTTCGCCGCTCTCATCTACATCAGCCAGCGCGACTACGCTCGCCTCCGCACTTCACAGGTTGCCTTCGGCGGCCTTGGCCTTGTCATCTTTCTTCTGATCGCCGTTTACTTCATTGATCCCCGCTCACACCGCTGGATCAAAATCCTCGGCGTCTCCGTCCAGCCGTCCGAACTCGCCAAACCCGCGCTCGTCCTGTTTCTCGCCTGGTTCGTCACCCTCCGCGGCGACGTAAATCATCGCCACACCATCTGGCCCGCCACTCTCGCCCTCGTCATGCTCGCCGGCGGTGTCATCGTCGCTGACTTCGGTACTGCCCTTGTCCTCGTCGCCACCGCCGCCGCCATCTTCTTCCTCGCCGGCCTCAGCCGAACCTATACCCTCGCCGCGATCTGCGCCGGTACCGTCCTCCTCGCCGGCGCCATCGTCGCCAAGCCCTATCGCCTCAAACGCGTTGTCGACTTCGCTGACCCCGGCTACACCATGCTTGCCCATCTCGATCCCGCCCGCCAGTTGGGCAACTACCTCGACCGCAATTCCAAGGTGCAGGATACAGCCTATCAATCCGAACAGGCCGAAATCGCCATCGGCGCTGGCGGCGTCTGGGGGCGGGGCATCGGCAATAGCCGCCAGAAGCTCCTCTATCTCCCCGCCGCTCACAATGACTTCATCTTCGCCATCATCGGCGAAGAGCTCGGGCTCTGGGGCGCTGGGCTCCTCCTCGCCGCCTTCATGGTCATCCTCTGGCGAGGCTTCCGGCTCTACTTCACCGCCCCCGACGACTTCGGCCGCTTCATCGCCATCGGCGTTACCGCCAGCATCGTTTTTCAAGCCCTGCTCAACATGTCCGTCGTCGTCGGTCTCGGCCCCACCAAGGGCATCCCCCTGCCCCTCATCAGCTACGGCGGCAGTTCGCTTGTCGGCACCATGATCTCGCTCGGATTGTTGCTCAGCGTCAGCCAGCGGGCCATTCGCAATGGCTGATCCCTGCCCATGAAATTCGTCTTCGCCGGCGGGGGAACTGGCGGACACGTCGTGCCCGCGCTTGCGGTCGCCAGGGAGATCGTCGAGCGCGGGCACAGCGCTGTGTTTATCGGAACCAAACAGGGGATTGAAGCCAAGCTGGTTCCTCCAGCCGGGTTTCCCATCCACTGGATCGAAATCGGAGGGTTGAATCGCGTGGGGTGGAAAAAACTGTTGCGGTCGCTGTGGCAATTGCCCGCGTCCGTTTTTCGATGCATTCGGATTCTCGATCGCGAACGCCCGCACGCCCTGTTCTCCATGGGCGGCTACGTCGCCGGGCCCGCTCTCCTCGCCGCCGTCTGGCGTCGTATCCCCGTCGTCGCGATGGAGCCCAATGCCATGCCCGGCTTCGTACACCGCATCACCGCCCGCTGGGTCGATCGCGCCCTCCTCGGCATTGCCGATGCCGCCCCCTTCTTTCCCGCCGACCGCTCGCTAGTCACCGGCGTTCCCGTTCGCCCCGAGTTCTTTCGCGTCCCGCCGCTTCCTCCCCCGCACGATCGCAACGCGCCGTTTACAGTCCTCATCACCGGCGGTAGCCAAGGCTCCCGGACCCTCAATCGCGCCTTCCGCCAAAGCTGGCCCCTCTTCTCCTCCGCGGAATTGCGATTCATTCATCAATCCGGACCCGCCGATGCCGATTCGCTCGCTCGCGACTTTCAACAATCCGGTCTCACCGGTACCGTTACCGCCTTCATTGCCGCCATGCCAACTTCGTTCGCACAGGCCGATCTCGTCATCGGCCGCGCCGGCGCCAACGCCGTCGCCGAACTCGCCGCCGCCGGAAAACCTTCCATCCTCATTCCGTTTCCCTTCGCGGCCGATCAACATCAGGCCGCCAACGCTCGCGCACTCGAAAACGCTGGCGCTGCCATCCACATCCCAGACTCTCAATTCGACGGCCCCCGTCTCCACCGCGAAGTTACCGCGCTCCTCCACGACCCCGCCCGTCTCGCTCGCATGGCGCTTGCCGCCAAGTCCCTCGCCAAACCCCAAGCGGCCGCCCAAGCGGCGTCAGCGTTGGAAAAAGCTGTGAAAACAGTACCGGTGGCCGTTGACACCGGGGCCGAAAGCCGAAACAATTAGAGGTTAAAATGTTTTTTAAGCCCCAGCACCTGCATTTCACAGGCATCGGCGGCATCGGGATGAGCGGGATCGCCGAAGTACTGCTCAACCTCGGTTACACAATTAGCGGCTCGGACCTCAAGCTCGGGCCCATCACCCAACGGCTCTCCGATCTCGGCGCAACCATCCACGAGGGCCACCGCGCCTCCAACGTCGGCGACGCCCGCGCTCTCGTCATTTCCTCGGCCGTCTCCCCCGACAACCCCGAACTCGCCGAAGCTCGCCGCCTCCAGATCCCCATCATCCCCCGCGGCGAACTCCTCGCCGAACTCATGCGGCTCAAATACGGCGTCGCCATCGGCGGCAGCCACGGCAAGACCACCACTACCTCGATGACCGCCGCTCTCCTCAGTCACGCCGGGCTTGACCCCACCATCGTCGTCGGTGGACGCGTTCGCGCCATGGGCGGCGCAAACGCTCGCGTCGGATCGAGCGATTTCCTCATCGTCGAGTCCGACGAAAGCGACGGATCCTTTCTCAAACTCGCTCCCATCCTCGCCGTCGTCACCAATATCGATCACGAACACCTCGATCACTACGGATCGTTTGATCGCGTTCTCGACGCCTTCGTCGAGTTCGTAAACAAGGTCCCTTTCTATGGCGCAGCCATCGTCTGCCTCGACGACATTCACGTCCAGACTATCCTCCCAAGGGTCCGCCGTCGTACCATTACCTATGGAATGAGTGCGCAGGCCGACCTGCGGATCGCCGACATCCAGGCAGGTCCCCAGTCGAGTCGTTTTCGCCTCCGCCTGCGCGGCGAAGACCTCGGCGATTTCGAACTCCGCGTGCCCGGCGTCCACAATGTGCTCAACGCCACCGCTGCCGCCGGTATTGCCCTCGAACTGCAAGTCACGCCGGACCAGATTCGCGAGGGCCTCGTCAACTACTCTGGTGTGGATCGCCGCATGCAACTCCGCGGCCAGGCTGCTGGTGTTACCGTCATGGACGACTACGGGCATCACCACACCGAAATACGCGCCACCCTCGACGCCGCCCGCCTCGGCGATTGGCAGCGCATCCTCGTCGTCTTTCAGCCCCATCGCTACACCCGCACACAACTTCTCCTCGACGAGTTCGCCCGTTCGTTCCATGCCGCTGACCGCGTCTTCGTCACCGATATCTACGCCGCCTCCGAAAAGCCCATCGAAGGCGTTTCAGCCGAAAACCTCGCCCGCCGCCTTGTCGATTTCGGCCATCGCGGCGCCGCTTTCGCCGGTCCCCTCGAACAGGCAGTCAGCGATGTAGCCGCCGCCGCCCGGCCCGGTGACCTGATCGTCACCCTCGGCGCAGGCACCGTTTCCCAGGCCGGTGATCGCATCCTCGCCCTTCTCACTCAGCACCAGGCGCTTGCCGGAAAGGAGCACGTCAACTAACATGCGCAGAAAACCCAGTTCCGGGCTCGAAGTCGCCGCCGGCATCTTTTCCACCGTACGCCCCTATCTGCTCCCCACCCTCACCGCCACCTTCGCGATCCTCGTGCTGGTCGTCGCCCTCCAACGCTTCGAAGGCTTTCTCGTCACTGACCATCGCTTTCTTCTCCGGTCCGCCGTGCCCGGCTCCACTGGGTCGCCCGACCTCGTTGTCCGCGGCGCGGCTCTTTCCTCCGTTCCCGCCCTCCAGGCCGTTTTCGCCGCCGACGAAGGCCGCAGCGTTTTCTCCCTGCCCCTCGCCCAACGCGCCGTCGACCTCAAGAAGGTCCAGTGGGTCAAAGGCGCTCGTGTCAGCCGCATCTGGCCCAATCGCATCGATATCGCCGTCGAAGAACGCGAACCGGTGGCCTTCGTTCATCTCGATCCCGTGCGCCGCGGCCAGCCCGTCCGCCCACGCCTCATCGACATGGAAGGCGAAATCCTCCCCGTCGTCGAACACCGCAACTTCTCCCTCCCTGTCCTCACCGGCATCCGCGACGGCCAGAATCGTGACGAGCGCGTCCGTCTGGTCGGCGTCATGGCCCAGCTTCTCCGCGAACTCGGCGAGCCCGGCCGCCGCGTTTCCGAAATCGATGTCAGCAACCCTGGCAACGTCCGCATTGTCTATCCCACCGCTCATCGCGCCATCACCCTTATCCTCGGTGACCGCCAATGGCGTCAGCGCCTCGAAAAATTCCTCCGCCACTATCCCGAAATTCGCCAGAACATGCCTCGCGCCATCGAACTGGACCTCCGCCTCGATGGCCACATCCCTGCCGTCCAGTGGGATAAGGAAACTCCGGTGGAAAAGGAGGGCCGTGGCGACTAAGCCCAAATACGCCGTTGGTGTCGACGCCGGCAGTTCCCGCACACGCTGCGTCATCTGCGCCGTCGAAGATCAGCGCCTCCGCTTTCTCGGCGCTGGTTCGGTGCCAAGCCAAGGCTGGCAGCGCGGCCAGGTCTCCGATCCCAAGGCCCTCTCCGCCTCCATTCTTGCCGCCGTCAAGGAAGCCGAAACACGCGCCCG
>JBGSME010000332.1:0-3291 GCA_041740335.1 Bryobacteraceae bacterium
TAAGTCGAAACCCTACGTTCAGGTTTCGGGACGCAAGGGGCTCGGCGTAAAAGCCGACGACCTGCTCGATAAGTTGATCGAGAAAGCGCTCACCGAAGTGGAGGATCGCAACGCCGATGCCGCCCCCGCCGAGCGGCGTAAGATCGCCGAAAAGATCGCCATCGCCGCGCTGCGCTACTTCATGCTCAAATTCACCCGCAATACCGTCATCGCGTTCGATCTCGGCGAAGCCCTCGCTTTCACTGGTGAAACTGGCCCCTACGTCCAGTACGCCGCGGTCCGCGCAAGTAAGATTCTCGGCAAGGTTGGCGGCCATGGCGAAGTGCCGGACCATGATTCCTTCGGCCGCCAGCTCGCCGATAACGACCTATGGCAGTTGCTCGTCCGCAGCTCAAAGATGGACGCCGCAATCGCCAGCGCCGTCGCCGCCGGCGAACCCGCCCACGTCGCCAAATACGCCTTTCAACTCGCCCAAGCCTTCAGCGCCTTCTATGACCGCTACCCCGTCATCCACGAACAGGATCCCGCCCGCAAGATCTTTCTCGTCTGGATGACTGGCTACTTCGCGCGCCAACTCGCCCGGACCCTCGACGTCCTCGGCATTCCTGTACCCGAATACATGTAGCCCCGGCTAACTTCCATCCCGGATCACCCGGCACGATTCGATGTCAAAAGTAACATCGCCAATCGTAAGCCGCGTTTGATCCTGGAAGCTCCTGACAAATTTCACCAGCCGCCCGACATCGGCAAAGTTTGAGGCGAGGCCCAGCGACGCCCGGATCGCCCCGGCGCTCTTGTTCTGGCCCCGGCTCTGCATCAGCCTCACGAAGCTCTGAAGATTCGCATCGGCTCCCAATTCGCAACCAGCTCGCATATCCTCTTCGGTAAGCCCCTCGGCCGTCTCGCCCGCGCCCGGATTGCAGAAACATCCCGTTCGCAGCGATATGCCCTCAGCCCCCGCCAGTTCCTCCACTCGCCGATAATCCAGCAGATGGCCCTCCGGATCGTAAAGATTGAACGTGATCGCCCCGCCTCGCTGTTCTGTCGTGGCCGGACCGTAAATGCGAACCATCGCCCGCCCGTTGCCATGCCGCAGCGCAAGTAGTTCCTCGATCAGCCACCCCGTAAGGCACCGAACACGCTCCGCTATCGTCTCAATCCCGATCGACTCGATGTGCCGTAATCCGATCTCCACCGCCGGAATCGACAGGTAGTTGAGCGTGCCATCCTCGAACGCCGCTTCGTTCGGCGTCAGTACATGCGCGCTCCCCTGCACCGTCGCGAAGTTCACGGTGCCCCCCGCGAACCACGGCCGCCGCAGCATCTCAAAACTGGACCGGCGAATCAGCAGCGCACCCACTCCCGTGGGGTACCCGAACATCTTGTAGAACGAGACCGCTACGAAATCCGGTTGTATCTCCGACAGATCCAGCCGGTTCGTCGGAACCAGGGCGGCCGCATCCAGCAGCACCCGCCAGCCCCTGCTCCGCGCCTTCGCGATCACATCAAGCGGATGTTTCACGCCCGAGAAATTGGACTGACCCGGGAACGCAAATAAGTTGCTCGCGGAAGGATCGGCTTCGCCCAGAAGCCCCTCCAGTCGTCGCATGTCCAGCCGTAGCGCAGGAACGGTCAGCGGCGCGTAGCTGACCGCCGCGCCTCTGCCTCGTGCGAACTCCCGGATCCCGTTCACCGAATTGTGATTGTCGGCGGCGGCCAGAAAACGGCCGCCCGGCGCGAACGGGAATGACTCCCCGATTAACTTCAGCGCCCCAGAAGCGTTCAGTGTGAAAACCGGTATGTAGTCGGCCGCCGCATGAAAGTAATCCAACACAAACCGCCGCGTCCGCTCGACCTGATCGGTCATCGCCGTCGAAGCTGGGTTCGCCGAATGCGGATTGCCAAAAACCCCACTCCGCAACTGTTCCATATGCGCCGCGATCTGGCACTCGGCATAAAGGCCGCCACCGGTGTAGTCGAGATAAACCTGGGCGTTCTCATCCAGCCGCCGATACTCGGTCGCGCGCAGCCTGTCTATCTCGGCGGTTCCAAGATAGCTCGGATAGCGTTCGACGAAGTCACTATGCACCGGCTGGGCTTCTTACTTCGGCTGAGACACAACGCGTAAGTACGGCTTCACCGTCCGCCACCCGTCCGGATACTTCTTCGCCGCGTCCTCGTTCGATACCGCCGGTGCGATAATCACGTCGTCGCCCTGCTTCCAGTTCACCGGCGTCGCCACCTGATGCTTCGCCGTCAGTTGTATCGAATCCACCGCCCGCAGGATTTCATCGAAGTTACGGCCCGTGCTCATCGGGTAACTCAGCATCAGCTTGATCTTCTTGTCCGGACCAATCACGAACACCGTCCGGACCGTCGCGTTGTCAACCGCCGTCCGGCCCTCGCAGGTTTCGCCCGCTTCCTCCGGCAGCATGTCGTATAGCTTGGCTACCGCGAGATTCGTATCGCCAATCATCGGATAGCTGACCTTAGAACCTTGCGTCTCCTCGATATCGGCCGCCCACCGGCTGTGATTATCCACCGGATCCACGCTCAACCCAATCACCTTCGTGTTGCGCTTCTCAAACTCAGGCTGAAGCTTCGCCATGTAGCCCAGTTCCGTCGTGCAGACCGGCGTAAAGTCCTTCGGGTGCGAGAACAGGATCGCCCACCCGTCACCAATCCACTCATGAAAGTGAATCGGACCCTGCGTTGTTTCCGCCGTGAAATCCGGTGCAATGCTGTTGATGCGTAGTGACATGATTTTCCTTGCCGTCCCCCGTAATTCTACGCCAGCCGCCCCCATCGCTGCCAACCCCAGCAGCCCCGGCGCGCGGCGGTATACTAATCCCCGTGACGCGACGTTCCTTCCTCCCTATCCTCTCCGCCCCCGCCCTCGCCCAGCAGGCCACCTACGAATCCAACTGGGCCTCCCTCGATAGCCGCACTGCCCCCGCTTGGTACCAGGACGCGAAGTTCGGCATCTTCATCCACTGGGGCGTCTACGCCGTGCCCTCGTTCTCCAACACCGACAAGTACTCGGAATGGTATTGGAACTCGCTCACATCAGGCCGCTCCGGCAAATCCAACGACCCCAATCACCTCGCCACCTGGGAGTTTCACAAACGCGTCTATGGGGCCGATTTCCCCTACCAGGACTTCGCTCCCATGTTCAAAGCCGAGCTCGTCCGGCCCGGCGATTGGGCTGAGGTTTTCCGTAAGTCCGGCGCTAAGTACGTGGCGCTTACATCCAAACACCACGACGGCTTCTGCCTGTGGCCAAACGAGCAC
>JBGSME010000333.1:0-2468 GCA_041740335.1 Bryobacteraceae bacterium
GATGCGATAAAGAACCCGAAGGTCGAGTTCGGGAGCGGCCGGGCGACGGCATCGGCGCTAGTGGATTTCGTGAAGCTCCAAAGTGACCGTGGGCAGCCGCCGGGGATGCTGCTGCGGTGGCTGCTGCGCGGGGAGAAGCCGATCTCAGTGAGTGTCCGATTTCAGAGCGCCAACGGAGAGGGTCAGGTGGATGTGGAACAGGTAGAGGTGGCGGGAGTGCCGGTGACCGGGCGGGCGCTCGATCTACTGATTGATTATTACCTGCGGCCGCGGTACCCAGAGGTGACGCTCGGGGAGCCGTTCGAATTGAAGCACAGGGTGGAACAAGTGGACCTGACGGCGCTGGGGGTGCTGGTTCGGATCCGTAAATAAACGGGCGGCGGGTGTAACCTTCCCGTTTGGGGACGGATCTTTCGTTGCGTCGGCATGCAGTAGTAGAATGTCGAAGTCGGCCGCTTTCTAAAAGCGACGACCATTTCCCGGAAGTGAGGAAACGAAACGTGAAGCGCATGAGCATTATCGTGGCGGGATTTATTCTTGCCGCATTCGCAATCGCCGCCCCGGCCGAAGATCCGCCGGCAGACCATGTCAAGGTGATGAAGGATCTTGGCAAACAAATGGGCATGATTCGCAAGGGCGTGGAAGTTGAACAAAACGCAACGGCCATGGCCGAATCGATGAAGGAAGTTGGGGCCTTCTGGAAGAGCCGTCACTCCGACGTCGCGATGAAGACGTGCAAGGATAGCCGCGATGGAGCGCTGGCACTGGCGAAAGCAGCGAAGGAAGACGATGCGGCCGGCCAGAAAGCTGCGATGAAGATGATCGGTGGCGGCTGCAAGGGCTGCCATGACGTGCATCGGGAAAAGGTCGGCGAGAACGAATACAAGATTAAGTAGTTCGCCGTTCGAGTGAATAGTTTACATTGCGCGTGGACCCTCTATCGCAGAGGTTCCACGCGTAACGTTTTTTCGGGCTCTACGCGGTTGAAGCGGAAGGGCAAGCCGACGCCGGAGCGCCACGGTTGCCACTGATCTTTCCAGTGGGCCGCGAAGGGCAAACCGGATTGGCCGCCGGGCATTGTCAACAGGGACCGGTCCCAATCGGCGGTATCGGCGACGAACCGCATTGAGGGCCATACGCGAGTAGAGACTTGGCGGACGGTATTGGGCCCACCGCCTTCCTCCACCGGACCCAACCAGAACCACGAACCGATCCACCATATTTCACTGACCACCGGGAGGCGCAGGGAGACGGTGTGAGCTTTGCCCCCTCGCCAGGAGGCAATGTCTCCGCCTTGGACGCGCTTGCCCTCGGCCAAAGCATCGCGGAGGGCCTCGGCGAGAGTAGCCTCATAGTCGGCGAACCAGCCGGGCGGGCGTTGTTCGAAGAGCCGTAGAATCGCAGCCATGGGGATCTGGTCAGCGAATTTGCCGGCTTGCCCGGGAGCGGCGGATTCGGCGACAGCGCGCCGCAGGCGATCGGCGAGCAAGTGGGTGAGATACGGCGGGGCGAGTTCGGGCTCCATTTGCCCGGTCCAATTCTCGAGGAGAGCGGCAGCTTGCGGATCTACGCCTTTTGCTTTTGCCGCCATGCGCGCGAGCGCGTGCAGCGGAGTAGAGTAGATGTCGCGCTGGATGGCGAGCATGTCTTCGGCAGTCAACTGTTTCTTGGCGGTGAGCCGGTTGCGAATCTGCAATTCCCGGTAGGGTTCGGCAAAGCGGCCGGCAACGGGATATGGGTAACCGAGGGGGAAGGGATTGGCGTTCGATGCAATGGCGGCGCCGCCTGGCGGGTTCCATTGCGAAGGCAGATCCTCGAACGGGATCACGCCGGTCCACTCGCCGTTGGCGGCTCGAATGGGGAGGCGGCCGGCGACTTGGGATCCGATGTTGCCGGCGGCGTCGGCATAGACGAGATGCAACCCGGGTCCGGGATGTCTTGCAAGGGCGCTGCGAAATTCCTGCCAGTCCCGCGCCTTATTGAGTTCAGGAAAAGGGAAGGCGAACTGCGCATGCTCGGCGCCGGTCCAGCGGAGGGCCCAGAGCTTTCCATCTTCGGCGAACACGGGTCCTTTGGCGGAGATAGGAATTGTGATCTCGAGCGAAGGGGCGCGACGGACGCGAATTGTCTCGTGCTGAGTGCCGCGTACGGGTCCGGGATTCGCGAACAGATCCTGCTCGTCAAACTGGAGACTAGCGATGCCCCAGGCGATGTGGCGATTGTGGCCAATGGTGACGCCGGGCATGCCGACGAGGGCGACGCCGGCGACGTCAAGGCCAGGGGCCTTAAGATGAACTTCGTGCCAGACGGGGGGAAGCGATGGCGCCAGATGAGGGTCGCTCGCGAGCAGCGGCTTGCCAGTTGCGGTACGTGCTCCGGCGACGGCGAAGGTATTCGACCCGGGGGTACCGGCTGCAGCGGGAGCGGGGACTTGCAGCGGGTTCGGGAACAGGTAGCGGGCTTTGTTG
>JBGSME010000334.1:0-1906 GCA_041740335.1 Bryobacteraceae bacterium
CGCCGGCGATGAGGTTGGCGGGGCCGATCAGCGCACCATCGGAACGGACGGCGGCAACGTATTCCGACGGGAACTGGAAGAACCCGGGCATGATGCGTTTCAGCGCCACAGTGACGGCGCCGGAAGCGCCGCTGGCGTTGGTTACGGTTACTTGCACGTTGCCGTCGTCGGCGGCGTCCGGGGCCAGCACATTGAGCTGTTTTGGACTGATGTAGTAGACCGACGCCGGCTGGTTGTTGATGCGGACGCTGACGCCATCGAGCGATTCAGGGAGCTTGCCGTTGACGATGTCGGATTCCTGCCATGTGCGCGTGGAGGGGGCAAGGGCGTCGCCGAACAGCGTTACCCAGGACCCGGCGGCGGCGCCATAATGCAAGGTGGCGCCCTGAGTGACGCCGGCCAAGGACACCAACGTGGGCCGGGATGGGGTGGGGGTTTCGGCCGGCGTGAAGTCCATCACGACATCCCAGTTGACGGCCAGCGCGCCTACGGAAGAACCGGAGATCGCGGTCCATGCTTTGATCACAGCCGGGCGCTGGGCGGCGGGCACACCGTTCAGCACCGAATCGTTTCCGGTCTCACCTTCGACGTAGAGTTGCGTGGTGAGCGACGATCCGCCGGGCCGCGTGATCCTGGCATGCACGTGGCGGGAGCGTCCGGGATACAACCCAGGTTTGATGGTACGGAAGAGATACTCACCGCTCGAGGCGGTAAGAAACCGCCCATAACCCTGAAAGTTCCCGTCGCGGACGGTGCCGCGATTGGCGCCCCGGCTGTGAATGTAATTGCCCTGATCGTCGGACTGCCAGATTTCGATGAGTGCGCCGCGAATGGGATCGCCGCGCCGGTCGAGGATGCGCCCGCTCAGCCAGGAAACGGCGCCGGCGGCAGGGGTGATGTTATCGTTGAGCACGAGCAGGTCGTTATCCTGATCCAGCGGAAGATTATCCGGAAAGTAAGGGCCTTCGGTCTGGGCGGGCGTGGTGACGAGTTCCTGGGCGAAAGCACCCTTCTGAGTAAAGAAGAGTCCACCGGCGCCCATGGCGGCGAGGAATGACCGGCGGTCGAAGGTGCGATTGCGGGCGTTGATGAAGCTCATAGTACCGTTATGACATGGCCCGATCGATCTATCACGCTTTGGAGGCTCGATCTTAACGCCGGTTTACTCAGGTTTATCAGTGCTTAACAAATTCCCGGCGCCGGGCTCGACGACACCCCGAGCCACGCGGTGAATCGCGTTGACCAGCCTCCGGTAGGGAACGGCATCCCAGGATTCGACGGCGAGCCACTCGCCGTCGCGCCAACTCGAATAGAACCACTTGGCGAGCAGCGCGAGATGTTCCTGGCGTTCGGCGGGCGCCCATTGCGGCAGGTTGAGCGATGCGACGATTTCGCGCAAACGAGTGTCGAGCGGAACGGGCTTGCCCGACACCGGCGCTACGCTGAACGATTGGCGCTCAAGCCAACCACCTTCGCGGACCATCCACAAGGCGACGGTATCGGGCTCGAGCGACGCCGTGATGGCGATACCGTGGAGGCGAGTAACGTCACGGGCAAGATCTCCGGCGGCGCGGCACAGGTGCTCGATTTTCTGGTAGCGGCCATGCTGGCGCGCCGCTTCTTCGAACAGGAGTTGGTCGCTGTAGCGGTCCCGCGAGGCGGCGGTTTGTTCGAGCAGGGACCGGCCGCGGGTGGAGAGAAAATCGCGGACGCGTCCGGCTTCGCTTGAATACTCCTCTTCGCTTACCGCGTCCTGGCACGGGCGCAGACAGCGATTCATTTCGCCGTAGATGCAGCCGGGGTGATCGGGCGAGGGGATGAGATCCTCCTGGCAGCGGCGCAACTGGTACAGATCGAGTAACTCGTTTTCGAACTGATCGGCGGCGGCGCGCGAGGAGAATGGGCC
>JBGSME010000335.1:0-3669 GCA_041740335.1 Bryobacteraceae bacterium
ATCCGTGCCTGCATGTCCGCCGAAGAACAATCGCGCTTGGCCGCCGTCGAAAAGGAACTCGTCAGCATGGCGCTCGGCCAGAAGCCGAAGCCCTATGCCTGCAGCGTTACCGACGTAAGCCGCGAAGCGCCCCGAACCTACATGCCGCTGCGCGGTTCCGCATTCGGCGACGTTAATGGCGAACTGGTATCCGCCGGATTCCTCGAAGTGCTCGGCGGTCACGACGCTCCACCGCCGCCGCCCGAGTCAGCCACCACGCATCGGCGCAAAGCCCTTGCCGAATGGCTCGCCAATGAAGACCATCCGTTGACTGCGCGAGTCATGGCCAATCGCGTCTGGCAACAGCATTTCGGCCGCGGGTTGGCGCAGCTCGCCAGCGACTTCGGTTCGCGCGGGCAGCAACCCTCGCACCCGGAACTGCTCGATTGGCTCGCCACCGAATTCGTCTCCAGCGGATGGAGCATCAAAGCTCTCCATCGCGTAATCATGAACACCGATACCTACCGGCGCGCTTCCGATGTCTCTGAGGACGCCGTCGCGAAGGATCCGCCCAACCAATGGCTGTCGCGATTCTCCCGGCGCCGTCTCAACGCCGAAGAAATTCGCGACGCCGTCCTCCAATCCTCCGGCGCGCTCAATCTCAAAATGGGCGGCCGTCCCGTAGTGCCGCCGCAATCCAAGGAAGAACTGTATAACCTCACCCGCAACGCCAGCGACGCCTGGATCGTTACCGCCGACGCCTCCGAGCACACCCGGCGCACAATCTACATCATCAGCAAACGAACCTTCCGTATGCCGATGATGGACGTCTTCGATCTGCCCGAAAGCATGGTCAGTTGTTCCCGCCGCGACTCCAGCACCACCGCGCCCCAATCGCTCACCCTGCTGAACGGCAGCTTCGCAACCGAACAGGCGCGCCGTCTCGGCGAAACCCTCGCTGCCGAAAACGCCGCCGACAAACCCTTGATCGCCTCCGCGTGGCGCAGTGTCCTCGCCCGTGACCCATCGCCCGAAGAAACTCGCGCCGCGCAAACGCTCATCGAACGCCAGCGCAAGAATCTCGGATCCCGATCGGCCGCCGCCGCCGAGTTGAGCCGCGGACTATTCAACCTGAATGAGTTTCTCTATGTCGACTAAGCCTCATTTCCCAAGCGCCGCTGGTTTTTCGCGTCGTGATTTGTTGTCTCGCGCCGGCATGGGGTTCGGAGCCCTCGCGCTGCAATCCATTCTACAGGCTGATGCCGCCAATCCCCTCGCCCCGAAGAAGCCGCATCAACAGCCGCGCGTCAAAAGCGTCATCTATCTTTTCATGCATGGCGGGGTGAGCCACGTCGATACTTTCGATCCCAAGCCCGCCCTGCGCGAACGCGCCGGGCAAACCGTCCCCGCTTCGTTCGCCGAAGGCCTCAAAACCAGCCGCATCGATTTTCGTAAGGCCATCGTCCAACCCCAAGCCCCTTCGAGTTCAAGCGCTGGGGACAGTCCGGTATTGAAGCCTCCACGCTGTTCCCGCACACGATGAAACACATCGACGATCTCGCCTTGATCCGCTCCTGCTACGGCGATGCGTTCGATCACGCCCCCGCCCTCTACCTGCGCAACTCCGGCTCCCAATTTCCCGGGCGCCCCAGCATCGGATCTTGGGTGTCCTATGGACTCGGCACCGAAAACCAAAACCTCCCCGCCTTCATCGTCATGACCGAAGGCGCATTGAAATCCGGACCTCAAGCCTACGCCGCCGGCTTCCTTCCCGCCCTCTATCAGGGCACCGTGTTTCGCGGCGGTGACCATCCCGTGCTGGACCTCGCCAATCCCGCCGGTTTGCCCGAAAGCGCGCAGCGCGCAACGCTTGATTTCATCGGGGAACTCGACAAACTCCACCTCCGTGCCCGCCCCGCCGACACCGATCTCGAAGCCCGAATCGCCGCCTATGAACTCGCTTACCGCATGCAATCCACAGCTCCCGAGGCCGTCGATCTCGCCAAGGAAAGCGACGCCACGCGAAAGTTATACGGAATCGGCGAGCCCGAGACAGACGACTTCGGAAAGAAATGTTTGTTGGCGCGTCGTATGGTCGAGCGTGGTGTCCGGTTCATTCAACTCTATTCCGGTACCCATCTCGGCTCCGATTGGGACGGCGCTCACGACGATCTCACCGGCTCCCACTTACGGATGGCGATGAAGTCAGACAAGCCCATCGCCGGCCTTCTAACTGACCTCAAAGCGCGCGGTCTGCTCGATTCAACCCTCGTCGTCTGGGGCAGCGAGTTCGGACGCACCCCGCTCGCAGAAGGCAAGAACGGTCGTGACCACCACCCCTACGCCTTCAGCACTTGGATGACCGGCGGCGGCATCCGTGGCGGCCAGGTAATCGGCGCTACTGACGAGTTCGGTATGCGCGCTGTCGAAGATCCGAAATCCGTGCACGACCTCAACGCAACCATCCTCCGGTTGTTGGGCCTGGATCACACCAAGCTCACTTACTTCTACCTCAGCCGCCAGCAGCGCCTAACCGATGTGCATGGCGAAAACGAGTTTACCGCCAAATTGATCTAGCTCGGTTGCTTCCGCTCCGTCGCCCCATGCCTCATGCCCCGCGCGTGTACTAAGGGCCCATGGACGCCTTCGCCATCAAATGCTTCGCCGCTTCAATGCCCGGCTAGTTGCGGCTCCAACCGGTCAGCAAAGCACCGTACTCTACCTCAGCCCCGCAACGGAAAGCCGTCTGCTACAATCGAGGCTACAGTGCACCAACAGCGCAATCACCAATTGAAAATCGGAGTCTCCGGTGTCCGCGGCGTCGTCGGTGGCTTCTTCACGCCCCTCCTCGCCTGCGCCTTTGCCCAGGCCTTCGGCACCTATGTCGGCAAGGGCCGCGTCGTCGTCGGCCGGGACTCGCGCGCCAGCGGCGAGATGCTTCAACATGCCATCTCCTGCGGACTCCTCGCCAGCGGCTGCGACGTTCTCGAACTCGGCGTGCTGCCCACGCCCACCATTCAGATGTACGCGGATTCCATCGGAGCGCGCGGAGCCATCGCCATCACCGCTTCCCACAATCCACCCGAATACAACGCGCTCAAGCTCTTCAACGCCCGCGGACTCTTCCTCAACCGCTACGAGCGCGCCGAACTGGTTAACCTCTACCATCAGGGCGACTTCAACCATGCCGGTAACGCCGAACTAGGCAACGTTGCGCCCGAACGTGTCGCGCCCGCTCGCCTCCACGTGGATCGCGTCGTTTCTCACGTCGATGTCGAACGTATCCGTCGCCGCCGGTTTCGCGTCGCCCTCGATTCGGTCAACGGCGCCGGATCCGTGATGACGCCCCAGTTCCTCAGCGAAACCCTCGGCTGCCAACTGAACGCAATATCAATCGATCCCTCCAAACCCTTTCCAAGGATCGCCGAACCGCGCCCAGACACTCTCGGCGAACTTGCCGATCTGGTTCGCCGGACAGACAGCGAAATCGGCTTTGCGCAGGATCCCGATGGTGACCGTCTCGCCATCGTCGACGAAACCGGACGCGTGCTCGACAACGACGACATGCTCGCCATTGCACTCGAAGCTGCCCTCGAACGGACAACCGGCGACGTCGTCGTCAACCTCAGCACTTCCGCCGTCGTCGATTGGATCGCTGCCCGCCACGGCCGCAACGTTCACCGCACGCCT
>JBGSME010000336.1:0-3159 GCA_041740335.1 Bryobacteraceae bacterium
CGCAGAATCTATTCGCCCTCGATGCCGGCGCGGGGGTTGACCGTTATCGGCTGCTTCCCATACGAGGCTGGCGGGTGCTGATAGCCAAGCACGCCGCGCTGGCGCTGATCGCGGTGCCGCTGACGATCGCCCTCGATCCGGTGGCGGCGATCGCCGGACTGCTCGTATCGCTGGCAGTCGGGAATCACATGGCGGTGACCAGGCCGCGGCTGCAATCGCGGTGGAGTATCACGGCGGGATCGCTGTTCCCGGGGTTGCTGCAGGTAGTAGGGATCATGAGCGCGGGGTTGTACGCGGCGCGCGACTCGGCATGGATCGTGATTCCGTGCGTGGTTCTATACTTTATGTCCACTTTCTTGTACGGCTGGTATTTGGAGCGGAGCCCTGCGTGATTCCGCCTGTGTGGTAAAATTCCGACCGAGAGGGCACGTTAACGGACCGCCAAACGGCCGTCCGGGCGTAGGAGGTTGGGATGCGAGGGAATCGAGTACGGAACACACCGATCTTGGCGGCCGTTCTTTCTTACTTTGCGCTGGCGGTACTATTGGATCGGTCTGGCTCGCAATCGGCGATAGCTCAAGTCCCGCCGGCGCCCATTAATTTCCGCGACTTCCGGCCGGTGTTCATGGGCGGGAACTGGGGTACGAACCGAGAGGAACTGAACAACCTCCCAGACGATTATTTTGAGTTCCTGCGCTCATTGCGGGTGAACTGGGTCGGCATCAGCGTAGCTCTTCATTTAGACGATTCGATGGATAGTACCGTGGAGCGCAAGTACACAGGCGTGTTCATCCCTACCTTCACGGACGAATTTCTGCGCCGTCTCATTCGAAGGTTTCGCAGCGAGGGCTTCCAGGTTTATCTGACCCTTGCATTCGAGGATTATGACCCCTCGCGCGCCGCCCGGCCTGTGTCGCGTTGGCAGTTGGGCCTCCACACGATTCCTGATCCGGCCATACGGCCGGAAAACTGGCCTTGGAGTCCAGGGCACCCTGACCACCAGCGCTTCGTCTCCGAGTTCTGGAGTACTTACACGGCGCAAGCGGTCCATTTTGGCCGGCTCAGCGCTGAGGAGGGCGTGGGCTTGTATTCGCTCGGCACGGAAACGGACCGGCTATTTCGGACCCGAACTTCCACCAATTGGCCCAATCACTTCCGCACCGAGATCCAGACAATGGTTTCGGCGGTGCGCTCCGTTTTCCCTGGCCCGGTGACTTACGACATGCACTACGAAGTCCTGAGAGTGCCTGAATACTTCGGCCCCGCACTGGACCACTTGTGGGAAGACAGCGGGCTTGACGTAGTTGGAATCAGCGCTTATTTCCTCCTCGCATCGCCGCCCATTTCCAGCTTGCCGACGATCACGGAGTTCGAGGCAAGATGGCAACAGATATTTGACTCATACCTGGTTCCGCTCAAGGCCAGGAATCCTCAACTTCCGATCGTGTTCACCGAATTTGGTTATACCGACTCGACCCAATCGCCAGTGATGCCGAACGCAGAGGAATTTACGACGAAGGCGTTTGTGGACGCCAATGGAAACGGGAAGGACGACGGCGAAGAAACCCAGGCCGCTATCTATCAGGCTCTATTCAACGTCATGGAAAGGAACGGCGAACTGCTTCGCGGAGCTTTTCTCTGGGATCTAATGATGGCGAGCAATGCGGATTATGCGGCGAGCTTTGCGAAGCTACGGGGCTTCAACGTGCGAGGGAAACTGGCGGAATCCGCGGTCAGGGCTACTTATTCGAGGTGGCTTCCCGCACCGGCTCCGGTTACAAACCCAACACCGGCACATATGACAACCGGAGTCGCCACTACGCCGGTGCTCACGTGGGCCAGGAACGGCAGCGCCGAATCCTACGACGTCCATTTTGGCTCGTCATTTCCCCTTCCGTTCGCAATGAACACCACCGGGACAAGTTACAACCCGGGAACGCTGGCGCCGGGTACAGGTTACTACTGGAGCGTCACCGCGAAGAACAGCGCGGGCACCGCGCCAGCGGATGTCTGGCGGTTCATGACCGCATGCACCTACAGCCTCGCGCCGAATACAGCCACTGCACCCGCTGTTGGAGGCCCGGCGACATTCACGGTCGTAACCCAGCCAGGTTGTGGCTGGGACGCAAGCTCCAATACTCAGTGGATCAGCCTTCCCCATGGAAGCCAAGGGTTCGGCACGTCGGCCGTCAGTTATCAAGCGGCAGCCAATCCGGGCAACGTTCCGCGAGCCGGCACTGTGACCATCGCCGGACAGACCTTTACCCTGGCGCAGCGTGCCGCCGGGTCGGTGGCGAATCCCTCTCCCGTCGTAGGCGATGCTCTACCGGCTTCCGGCTTTGGCGTCGCTCAACCATTCGTCTTTGCTTTCCGGGACGAGGATGGCGCCGGGGACTTGGCCGTGCTCAATGCTCTCATCAACAATGCAATTGACGGCCGGCAGTCGTGCTATGTGGCCTACGTGCCCTCCAGCCCGTCCAGCGGCACCGTATTCCTGGTCAACGACGCCGGCGACGCTGGCGGGCCCTTTGCGGGTGCGCTCGCAATCCCCAGCAACGAAACGATCGGCAACGGCCAGTGCACGATCAATGGGTCCGGTTCGTACGCAATGACGATCGGAGACACACTGCTGCTGGGCTTGTCCGTAGGTTTCAAGCCAGGCTATGCCGGCGACCGAATCGTCTATCTGGCCGCGCGGGACAAGGCCGGACACAACAGCGGCTGGAAGGCGAAGGCGGTTTGGACCGTGTCTGGCTCGGCCCCCGTATCGCCGGCCGTGGAGAGCCTCGATCCCGCTCGTGTCTCCGCCCGCGCCTTGACCCTAACGGCCAGGTTCTCAGACACCGACGGGTTCGCGGATTTGGGCATCCTGAACATACTGATCAACGATGGCATCGACGGCCGGAACGCCTGCTATCTGGCTTTCGTACGCTCTTCATCGCAAATGTTCCTGGTGAACAACGCCGGCGACGCTGGTGGTCCCTTCGCGGGAGCGATCGTCATTCCCGGCAATGGGATAACGAGCAACGCCCAGTGTTCCATCAACGCGAGTGGGTCGTCGGTCTCCACGGCTGGCAACACCCTGACTCTGATCTTGAATATGACATTCAGCGGCTCGTTCGCCGGGGAGAGGATCGTCTACCTGGCCGCTCGGGACAA
>JBGSME010000337.1:0-2951 GCA_041740335.1 Bryobacteraceae bacterium
CGGCGCGATCCAACTCCGCTTGCTGGCGGCGCAGCGCTTCGGCCTCGGCCTTGGCCTTGGCGCTGGCTTCACGGTCAGCCGCTGCCTGACGTTCGGCATCGAGGCGCTCGTCATCCTGGCGCTTCAATGCGATCATGCGGGCATCTTCGGAGCGCTGTACCGATTCCCTGGACATCATCGCGATGGGCTTGGAGCCGGCCTGGCGATCCAGATAGTCCTCGGCTTGGTCCAGAGCCTTCTTCGCCTTTTCGAACGTGTCGGCAGCGTACTTTTCCGCGCCGTTCATTCTCGCGATCCGTAGGGCATTCCGGGCTTCGATGAGCTCCACTGGGATCTTGGGGCTCCATGTAGGTGGCTGCGCGCTCCCCATTCCCGCATACTGACCTTTTTGCAGAAGTTCGAACTTGGCATCCACCACTTCCCACTTGCCGCGCGTATCCGGACGGAGTTCGTTCTCCATGATGATCACGTCGCTTGGCTGCGTGACGGCGAAGTACGGCTCGGCCGTGATCACGAGTCCGAACACCTGCAAGTCCGTGGTGACGTTGAGCTTGCTCTTGGAGCCGTTCAGGAGTAGCTCGCCCAGGTTCTTAGGCCGGCCTTCCGGCGTAATGGCCCACAGCACGTAGGTGAGATACTCAGGGCCCTGCCTGAACGCGGGCGTCAGACCTTCGAAAGAGGCATCGATCTCGATGTAGCCCTGCTTGCTCTCCACCTTGGCTTTGCCTTTGGAGGCGGGGCTGAGCGCGGTTCCTTTGAAATCAATGGATGTAGCGCCGTTGCGATGCTGATAGTTCACGGCGCGCGTGGACCGCGAAACAACGTCGACTCGAAACGTCGTGGCAGTGTCGAGCGGCGCTTTCGGTTCTTGCGCGAAGGCCCAAGCCGACAACAGAAACACCACCGTAGCCATTCTCTTCATCACGTAGTCTCCTTTTGTTTGAGGTTCGTCCCAAGTTTAGCCGATCCTGTCTGGGGGACCTTCCGCCGGCTGGCTAGCCGGCACAGGGCGGGGCGCTCTAAAAGGAGAGACGATCATCGCCGCCCCGGCTCCGTTGTGCCGGCGAAGTCTTAGGAGCTGCCGGTCTCCGATTTTCGCCGTTTGATTTCTGCCATCACGTCTGCCACCAGTTCCTTGGCACCAGCGATCTGCTTAACGATGATCTGAACATCCATGGCAGGTTTTCCTGGTTGACGGGCGCTTTGGCAATAGACGCCATGCTGGCCGACGAGGACCAGGGCATCGGTGAGCAAATCGAGCGTGAGGGCGAGGCGGCCCCGCTCGACGCCCATCTGAAATTCGTACCGCTCCAGTTCCTCGCGATTCTCGTCGTAGACAGCCATCACTTCTCAAGGATCCCACGCCGGGCGAGGAACGCGAAGACATCCACGTAGATAGGCTTCAGACGTTCGGGCGGGAATCCGTGCCCGCCGCCGGGCACGGTGAGCAATTCCGCGTCGTCGCCGGCTTCACGAAGCGCCTTGGTGAGCTTGGCGCCGTGCGCGTAGGGAACCGTCTTATCGGAATCGCCGTGTACGGTGAGCACCGGCGGAAGCCCCTTGCGCACGTAGGTGATGGGCGAGACGCGCCTGGCCAGTTCGAACCGGCCATCCTGTTCGGGGAGCCATTCGACGGCGTAGGCACGCTGATTGGGTCCGGCCAATTGGTCGCCCACGTCGGTGATGCCATAGAAATTGATTACAGCCGCTACGGCGGGCGAATTGCCGAGTTTGGCCGATTTCGGCGTCATGCCAACAATCAGCGCCAGATGACCGCCGGCGCTGCCGCCGGTGACGATGATCCGCTTTTTGTCCACGTTGTATCGGCCGGCGTTGCGGAAGACCCACTGGGCCGCTTCCAGGGAATCCTCCACGGCGGCCGGCGCCTTGGCGGCCCTGGCCAACCGGTATTCCACGTTGAAAACGACGAATCCGCGCTCGAGATAGGGGACACAGAACGAAGGGACCACGGCCTCCTTGGTGCCACCGCGCCAGCCACCGCCGTGAATCACGATGACGCCGGGACGCTTGCCGGGCGATGGCGCGGGGCGGTAGATGTCCAGACGGGTCTCCGGATAGGTCCGATAAGCGACATCGAAGTCGGCCTCAACGCCGGCCGGGAGTTGCGGCCGCGCGGGTGACTGCGCCCAGGCGGAGAGAACCACAGACGCGGCGAGTACGGCTTTCAATCGCATAACTTTAATTAAACGCCTCACGTCTCCGCAATGCAATGCCGATGCATTGTCAGGAGCAGAACAAATGGTCGAAACCGTAACAGCCACCGAAACCCTCACCAGCGAAGCAGTGAACGCCACCGGGAATGGGCGGCCGGGAGCGCGTCCTGAAATCGATATTGAGATTGACCTTGCCTTGGAGTTTGTCCGGGTGGTGGAGGAAGCGGCGATCGCTTCCGCCCGATCGATGGGCCAAGGCGATGCCGGCAAGTCCGACCAAGTGGCGGTACATGCGATGCGCAAGGCGTTCGAAAGGGTGGCGATCGACGGGACCATCGTCATCGGCGAGGGCGAGCGCGACAAGGCCCCGATGCTCTATATCGGTGAACAGGTGGGTGCGCCGCCGCCGGCCGGTGTCCGGTATCCGAGGGTGGATATTGCCGTGGATCCGCTCGAAGGCACCAACCTGTGCGCCACCGGAGCGTCGAATTCAATCGCGGTGCTGGCGGCGTCGGAGACGGGCGGGCTTCTCCACGCGCCCGATTGCTATATGGAAAAGATCATCGCGGGCCCGGCGTGCCGGGGAGCGCTGGATCTCGACGCTCCGGTGGAGGACAATCTCCGCGTGATCGCCTCATGCCTGGAGCGCGAGGTGAGTGACCTGACGATCGCCGTGCTTGACCGGGAGCGGCACCGAACGCTCATCGCCGACATCCGCGCGGCGGGTGCGCGAATCCGGCTGATCGCCGATGGCGACCTATCGGCGGGTATCGCGGC
>JBGSME010000338.1:0-2945 GCA_041740335.1 Bryobacteraceae bacterium
GGGTCCGACGGCAACTTCACCGGAGCCCTCGGCGTGCCCACCCTGGACGGACTCGGCGCCGTCGGCGAAGGAGCCCATGCCGTCAATGAGAGTATTCTGATTGACCGCATCGCGGACCGCACGGCGTTGCTAGCCGCACTCGTCGCGGAATTGGGCAAGTACTAGCCTTTAGACCGCGATCTGGGGGACGCTCCGTTCTGGCGCACACCTCGATGCTGTGATATATGTCAACTTGGGAGAGATTGGTGCCGCGACTAAATCGCAGTTCGCCGCACCGGAGGGACTGACACCCGAGAGAATGCCAAGTCTAGCCAATCGCTTACAGCGGAGAAAGGAGTTCTACCGGGTATCCCCGGTTTGGCTCCAGAATGCCGCGGCGACGGCCTTTGGTTTCGTCTGGAAATGGCAACGCTATGGCGGCCGATTCCACGAGACCACCCAGGAGTTTGTTTCCAGGGAGCACTCCACCCCGGAACATTGGCGTGACTACCAGACCGGCCAGCTTCGTGACCTGCTTGCGCACGCGCAAGCGACCGTTCCGTACTACGGCGATGCACTCGGAAGGGCGGGTCTTACGCCGCGAGACTGTGCGAACTTCAGGTACGAAGACCTCTCCACGTTGCCTTTGTTGGAAAAGAGTACCGTTCGCCGAAGGCCGCTCGATCTCATCTCATCCGCCGTCAACCCGGGGCGGCTCCACACCAGCGAGACCAGCGGCACTACGGGTACGCCGCTCACGGTTTCGTTCTCCCTCGCGAGCCAACGTGCGTGGACCGCGGCGTGGGAAGCCCGGGGCCGCCGCTGGGCGGGCGTTCGCCACGGGATGAGCCGCGCGATGATCGGCGGGAGACGGGTTGTTCCCTTGGCGCAGTCGCCTCCTCCGTTCTGGCGGTACAACTGGGCGGAACGACAGATTTACATGTCGGCCCACCATGTGTCTCCGGCTAACGCGCGTGACTACGTGAAAGCGCTCAACGGATTCAAGCCTGACTATCTCATTGGCTACGGATCAAGCTATTTCCTTCTTGCCCGGATGATGCGGGAGCAGGGCCTGAAGATGGAGCGGCGGCCCCTCGCACTGCTGACCAGCGGCGAGGTGCTGACGGCGGAGATGCGGACGATGATGGAGGCGGCGTATGGCTGTCCGGTCTTTGACAGCTACGGTAGTGCCGAGTCCTGCTGCCTTGCGTGCGAATGTGAGTTTCATCGCATGCATGTGAGCCCTGACGCCGGTATCGTTGAGGTGCTGGGGGCCGATGGCCGGCCGGCGGCGGAGGGCGAACCGGGAGAGATCGTCGCGACGGGTCTGCTGAATCGTGCGCAGCCGCTCATTCGCTACCGGATTGGCGACTGGGGACGCCTGCGTCACGAGCCATGCCCATGCGGCCGGCAGATGCCTGTCCTTGACGAGATCGGCGGCCGGCTCCAAGATACCGTGGTCACCCCCGATGGCCGGCTCCTCAGCAGGGTTGAAGGTATCATTCTTGGCGTCGCTCATGTCCGCGAGGGCCAGATCATCCAGGAGCAGATCGCGGAGTTTTGCATTCGAATCGTCGCCGACGGAGACTTTGGCGAACGAGAGCGCGCCGTGATTCGGGCGCGTTGCCGTGAGCGGCTTGGCGACGTGAAGGTGAGATTCGAACTCGCCGGCGAAATCGAGCGTACCGAGCGAGGGAAGTTTCGATCGGTGGTATCGAAGATTCCAGAGGGAATTCGGGGATGGACCGGAGGATAGCTTGCGCCTAGACGAAGATCTCCTCGACGGCTTCGGCACCGAAACGATCGAGCATTTTGGACGTTCGCTGCGCGATCACCTGATTGGGACGTGGCGTGTCCTTTGCGACTGGGGCGAGCCTCCCCACCTGTGCAGAGCCGGGCTGTTCCACAGCGTGTATGGAACCGGAACCTTCCGGGTGGTTGCCGTGCCGGCCTCCGAGCGCGCCAGGATACGCAGCCTCATCGGAGAGCGAGCAGAATCGCTGGCCTATCTCTTTTGCATGGCCGACCGCAGGCGCTTGCTACTCGATAACCTCTCGCCTCCAAACCACTGGGTGGATCACCGGACCGGCCATTTGGAGCCGCTCGACGCAGATCAGTTGGCCGAACTGGTCACGCTCGAAGTGGCGAACTTCCTCGAGCAGCTAGCAGCGCGGCCGGACCTCCCGCCAGAGACCGTCCGAGACATGCGAAACAGATTCGCGGCAGCGGAAGCGCTGATGCCGGACTGCGCTCTGCGGGCCTGCCGAGCGGCATTCCCCGGCTGGCCGGAGACCGGCGGCGGGGAGGCGCGCGGGACCACCGGGACAACCAATGGGAACAGCCGCCGGCATTCCGCCAGCTTGGCCTCGGTATCGCTGGCCTCGTTTGATCCGTTCCTGATCGCCGCCAACGTGCGCGGAAAAATCCACACCGGGCGGCTCCGGGTTGGCCCGGGGCGTGGCCAACCGGGGAATCTCGTCCTCGGCGATCTCATTCCCTCCGCGGGCAAGCCGCTCATCGTCCTGGACCAGCAGAGACATCCTCATACCATCGCGACACCCAGCCGCGTGCTCGCGGTCCTCGGCCCGCGAGACTCCTCGACGCACACATGCGCCACGATCCCGCCGGAAGGGCTCGACGTTCGCGACGGGGTCGAAGTCCGCTGGGTGGCCGGCGAGAGCGGCATCGTAGGGCAGCTCGAGCGGGAAGCGCACTCCGACTCGATCCACAACCCGGAAACCGCTCCTTTGTTCCGCTGCACCGGCCTTGTCCTGGATGGAGACGAGGCCTTAGATATTCGGCGGTTCTGCCTCCCGCCGGAATCGGAAGCTCTTTCAACGCCGGTCGTGCTGGTTGCCGCCACTTCCTCCGAAGCGGGCAAAACCGTGCTCGCCGGCAAACTCATTCGCCGGCTCACCGAGTTCGGACTGGCAGTCGGCGCGATCAAGGCGACCGGTACTGGCGGC
>JBGSME010000339.1:0-3690 GCA_041740335.1 Bryobacteraceae bacterium
TGTCTCGATTGCCACTGTCAATCCCGCGCATGACGCTGTAAGATTTGTCGGCGGGTTCCGTCAGCCCGGTTGTATGAAAACACAACCGCTGATTCAGTCCACTCTACTCGCACTTACTCTCGCGGCTGCCTCACAGGCGCAACACGAACACCACCACACTCCGCCGGACCCCGCGCTCCCGGAATCCGCCGCCACGGCGCCCAATCGCGCTTCTCTCTACTTACTCGGACTGAGTTCCGGAACCAGCGTAAACCCTTCATCCTGGGCCATGCCCATGGCGATGAACCGCAAGGGCGGCTGGAACTTCATGTCCATGGGGCAAGCTTTCGTCGTCAACACCCAGCAATCGGGCCCGCGCGGCGGGGACGGCACTTACTCGGCCAACTGGGGCATGCTGGCCGCCGTGCATAACATCGGCCGCGGCAGCTTCATGCTGCGGGGCATGGTTTCGCTCGAGCCCCTTACTGTGACCGGCAAGCGGTATCCGCTTCTCTTCCAAACCGGGGAAACCGCGGGCGGCAAGCCCATCGCCGATGGCCAGCATCCGCATGACTTTGTGATGGAACTCGGCGTTCACTACGCTCGCCCGGTTGGACAGCGGGGTCTGTGGAGCGTTTACTATGCGCCCGTCGGCGATGTGGCGTTCGGGCCGGTCGCGTTTCCACACCGCGCCTCGGCTATGGAACTGCCCCAAGCCACGCTCGGGCACCACTGGCAGGATTCCACCCACATCGCCACCAACGTCATCACTACCGTATTCCAGTATCGGACTCTGCGCTTGGAGGGCAGCGGGTTCCGAGGCCTGGAGCCAAACGAAAACCGGTGGAACATCGATATGGGCCCCATGGACTCCTGGGCGGCACGCCTCACTTGGCAGCCCAACTCCAACTGGGTGGCACAGGCTTCGGCCGGCCGCCTGCGCCAGCCGGAGACGACTCACTCCGACGACATCATTCGCGCCACCGGCTCCGTTCACTACACGCGTGCGATGGGCCACGCCCGGCAATGGTCTTCCAGCCTGATCTGGGCCCGGAATTACAAAACGCAGAGCCGGTATGCCACCCAATCCGTCCTGGGTGAAACCCTTGTCCCGGTGACTCGCAAAAACCTACTTACTGCCCGCTTCGAATGGTCACAGCGAGATGAGCTCTTCGAATACGATCACGATCTGGCACACGACTTATATCAGCAAACCGGCAAACGGGCCTTCGGTGTCTCCGCCGCCACGCTGGGCTACACGCGTGAACTTGGCTCGTTGCGCGGACTGCTGCGAGTGGCGGCGGGCGCGAACGTGACGCTGTACGCAATCGCCAAGCCGCTCACAACTTACTATGGTTCGTCGCCCCGCGCGGCCAACATGTTCCTGCGCTTCCGTCTGCAATTCGCCGAATGGGCAGAGTAGCGGCGCGATGATTCGGCGCAAGCCTGAAGACTTTGTGAAATGGCAATGTGCTCGGCGATCGCCGAAAGCGACTCCATCGGTGAGGGACCGAGAAGAGAGATCCGGGAGGCGGTTGCCAGGCACCTGGGCTTGGTATCAGTGCCGCGAAACGGCCGTACTTTTTCAAGTTCCAATTCTCGTGTGGCGCGTCATTGGCTAGCAAATGCCAGTGCGTGATCGCGGATTTCAACCGCTCTCACCGACCCGATCGATGGCGGACTCCCCGACGTTTCCGAGCTGCGCCGCGAGCGTCAAGTGGCGGATCGTAACCGGTGAGATATCCATCAATCGGCAGCAAGTCGCGTCGGCCGCGACGGGATCGTCGGCGAAGATCAGACGCCCGAGGGGCGTCGAATCGCCATGCAGCGGGCCATTCCCTTTCATAGCGACGATTCCGTCGGCGATGACGTAATGGATCGGGACGGCCGCCGCGATCTCGACGATCGAGCGGTCGATGCCTTCCCAGTGCAGGATGTTCTTCGGCCACCCATAGACGGATCCGGGCACGATGCCGAAGAGGTTCTTCAAGCTCAGTGTCATGCCGGCCCAGTGGTGCGTCTTGACTTTGGGCATCGAGATCAAGACGTCGGCCGCGAGGACGGTATTCGGGAACCAGAGTTCACGAAGTCCGGTCAGCCCTGTACGTAGCGGCACCCGAGTGACCTCGTCGAAATTGAGATCCACGAACTTTGTCCGGCCGACCGCCTTAAGCTGATCGGCGAGTCCGCACTCCTCCAGCAGCAAGTGCGTGTCGCGCACGTGGCCGGGCCCTTCGGCGACAACTACGGACGCGGCGCCTAGGTGGTGGAGTGCTTCAATTGCACCCGCGATCACCATCGGGTGTGTGTTGATGGCGACGTTTGGCTTGTACTCGACGAGGTTTGGCTTGAGAACGAAGTGCTTGCCGCGAACTTTCGGGGCCAACAATCGCAGCCCATCCTCGATGACCCGCGGACAGGACTCGTAGCGGTCACAGCGGAGCACGGCCACGCGTGAGCGGGCGGGACGCCGGATGGGCACGCGGGTTGGCCATGATTGGCGGATCGCCAAACCGGTGGTGGCGGCGAGGGAAAGTCCGCCGAGAACGGAGCGACGGTTCATTCGGTGGGACCTCCGAACATGAACGGTGGCTCTTCCAGGGCTAACGCGGTTAGCGCCGTGACGTGGATGGGTTGAGCTGACGTTGGGGCCGGGACTCGGGGCGCGGCAAGGCCATGTGCCGCGAGAGCTATGGCGCACCAAGCCAAGGTGTAGGCCGACGCCGCTGTTTTGGCCCGGCGCGATAGGTAGTCGAGAGCGCGGCCGACGACCGGATTGGTTGCGTCACTTGGTGAACGGAGAGCCAGCAGCGACATCGCGGTGAAGTCGGGATGGGGATCGAGGGCCACACCGAATACGACGCCATTGCCGGCGTTCCACCCGCCTCCGGGGCAGGCACGATCGAATAACATTGCTCGCGCGGTTTCGATGCGGGGTGAGGATCGACCCCACGCCCGGTAGGCAAGCATTGCCAGAGACGTCGGTGCGGCCCAACTCACCGTTCCGGGTACCCATGGCCAGCCGGACTTGCTCGGATCGAACTGGACCTGCCGGTCAAAGAAGCGGAACTTCCATTTCCAGAGCCAGTGGCTTTCGCAGCCCGCGACCGTTTCCAGCCAGGCGAACCCACGGTCCACCGGCGCGGTTGGTCCATCAAAGTAGCGCAGGGCGATGAGCGCGAGCGCCGTGTGGAATACGTTCGGCGGACCGGCGGAAGGAAACGCTGACCATGCTCCGCCTTTCCGTTGCGTCGCGACAAGGGGTGCAGCGTCGAAGGGTTCAGAGCGAAGGGCAAGGAGTTTCAGCGCGAGATCCTCGGTCGTCCGCGGCGTTTGTTGACGCAGGGTCACCAGTAGATCGTCGCGAAGGGTCACACAGAATTCTACGGCGCAAACACAGAAATTGAGCCACCTGCCGGCGAGACCGCGTGGCTTGTCCAGAGTGTCCCCGCGGCAATACCTGTGGGTTGTCCAGCGACCGCCCGCCGACGTTCGGAGACAGGCGGATTCCGCTGCACGGCAACTTGCCCTTGTTCCTTTGCACCCGTGGAGGTTGCTCGTATTCTGTGGCCGTGTTCTCAACCCCGCAAGATCTCGCAGATGGTCTCCGCGCAGCTGGATACGCCACCGATCCGGTGTTGGTGCAGATCATCTGGCTCGCCACTCAGATGCAGAAGCCGATCCTGATTGAAGGCCCACCTGGAACTGGGA
>JBGSME010000340.1:0-11984 GCA_041740335.1 Bryobacteraceae bacterium
AGCACTTTCATGCCGCTGGTCCCACACGCTTCCCAAGGCCGTCTCGGCGTGTTGATCCAGACATCCACGCCTTCAACCAAATGCTCGGTGAGCAGCATGTCGTAATCGCTCAGGAAGATCACATGGGGGCGTGACTCCGGCTGGCGGATGAAACGAATCCATTCCTGAATCAGGGCTTGCCCGGCTTGGTCGGCCGGATGCGCCTTGCCGCCAATGATCAGTTGCACCGGGCGCCGCGGATTGGTCAAAAGGCGAAGCAGGCGCGGCCGATCGTGCAGTAACAAATCCGGTCGCTTATAGGTGGCGAAGCGTCGGGCAAAACCGAGCGTCAAAATGTTCGGATCGAAAAGCTGCTTCGCCTCGTCGACCGCTTCCATCGACGCGCCCGAAGCAGCCAGTTGCCGGGAAAGCCGATCGCGCGCGTATTCGACCACAGAGGTTCGAGCGGTGGTGCGAAGCTGCCAAAGCTTTGCGTCGGAGACGCGGCGAATATCCTGGTCCAACGACTCCGCGGTCCCCAGCCAGCGCCCCTTTCCACAGCTCTCTGTCCACAAATCGTCAGCCGGGGCCGAGTCCCAAGTCGGCATGTGGACTCCGTTGGTCACGTGTCCGACGGGAACTTCATCCGCTGGCCAGCGCGGAAACAGAGGTAAAAGGATGTGACGGCTCACCTTGCCATGCAGACGGCTTACAGCATTGATCTGCCCGCTTCCGCGAATGGCCAGATACGCCACATTGAAAGGCTCTGTGGAATCGTTCGGATCTCTGCGGCCAAGAGCCAGTAAATCATGGAGCGTGATCCCCAACCTTTTCTCGGCGTATCCACCGAGGTATTGTTCGATGAGCACCGGGGGGAAGCGGTCAAAGCCAGCCGCTACGGCGGTGTGCGTGGTGAAGAGATTGCCGACTCGGGTGGCAGCGAGTGCGGCGTCGAAGGGCTGGCCGGTATCTTCCATGAAGTGGCGGGCACGCTCCAGCACGGCGAAGGCCGCATGACCTTCGTTCAGGTGACAGACCTCCGGTTGGATTCCGATCGCGCGCAGCAGCCGCCAGCCACCAATGCCCAAGAGCATCTCTTGCTTCAGGCGCAGTTCGGGACCACCGCCATAGAGCTCGCTCGTGATGCCACGATGAGCCGGAAAGTTTGCGGCGTCGTTGCTATCCAGCAAGTAGAGCTTGACTCTGCCAACCTGTGCCTGCCACGCGCGGAGCCAGACCGAGTATCCCGGTAGAGCGATCTCCAATCGCAGCCACTCTCCGTTGGGATGGCGCAGCGGCGTGATCGGCAACTGTCCGGGATCGTTGTACGGGAAGAGCTCTTGCTGCGCTCCTTCTTTGTCGATCACCTGGCGAAAGTAGCCTTGCTGGTAAAGCAGCCCCACGCCAACAACCGGAACACCCAGATCGCTGGCGGCTTTCAGTTGATCGCCGGCCACGTTGCCAAGCCCGCCCGAGTAAATGGGGAGAGCTTCGCTGAGCATGAATTCCATGCTGAAGTAGGCGGCGCAGGTAAGGAGAGCGTCCGAATGATGCTCTTGATACCAGGCCGGCGCCTTCGCTGCCTGACGGCTGGCTTCGACCAAGCCATCGACGTTCTTGCGGAAAACGGGATCGGCGAGCACGCGTTCGACCTGGTCGCGCGAAACCGTTTGCAGAACGACCCAGGGGTTGTGCGTAATCTTCCACAGGGTTGGGTCTAACTGGCGCCAAACTTCGTCGGTGGCGTGATTCCACGACCAGCGCATATCCAGGGCAAGTTCCGCAAGGGAATCAAAGCCCTCGATCTCTGTTGGTAGAAGTCTGTAGATTGGGTGGCTGACACGCGTGTCCTGGCTCATGATATGCGATCCTTTCCTACGTTGCCGCCAGCGCAGTATTGACCATCGCCTGCGCTGCTTCCATGATGCGGCGCAGATGGTCAACTCCTCGGAAGCTCTCCGCGTAAATCTTATTAAATATCCTCGGTCCCCGAAGGGCGCGCCGCAAACCACCCATTTTGGGCGATGACCTTCCCGCCCCCGATCGGAGCGTCGTTGCCCGGCGCGCGAGTGAGAACAGCCAAGATTGTCTCGCCGGCAAGATCCTTCGACTGGACCTGCTCCGGCGAAAGTTTACCCAGCAATTCCTTTTGCTCCCGGGTGGCGGCAGTCTCAACGCGGTCATAAACTGGCTCACCGAACTCCCGCGTTGGTTCACGGTAGATCTCGCCGGGATCGCGATCCATCCGCGCTGTGATTTCTGCCGCGAGCAACGCGGGAACGATGCCATCTTTGTCTGTGGTCCAAACGCTGCCATTGGCTCGAACAGAAAATGCGCCCGCGCTTTCCTCTCCGCCGAAGCCAAGCGACCCGTCGAGCAGTCCACCTACGAACCACTTGAATCCCACCGTCACCTCGTAGAGCTTTCGGCCGAGCTTGGCGGTGACGCGATCATCTGGCTGCTCACCGCTGTTTTGCCGACCGCTCCGCCCGTGCCCCACAGAGGGCGATGTTGAAAGAGGTAGTGGATTGCAACCGAAAGATAGTGATTGTGCGGCAGCAGCCCGGCGCTCTTGGTGACAATCCCGTGACGGTCGTAGTCGGTGTCGCAGGCGAAGGCAATCTCGAAGCGGTCCTTCAGGCCGATGAGCCGCTGCATCGCATAGGGAGAGGAGGGGGCCATGGGGATCTCCACGCCGCCAATGGCGTCCATGTCGATCACGTTGGCGAGGTCGGCGACGTAAGTGTTCAGATAATCGTGCCGGCGCGTGGTTGCGGCGTACAATGCTTTGTCGAGAGGAATTCGTTTTAGCCACGCAGGCCACTTTCCAGAAACTGGTTGGCCGTAGCGCCAATTCTCTTGGTAACGGCAGATTCCGCCGGCCCTCCATTCGGTGGATTCTATTTGAACCCGCCGTCATGGGGCGGACTATGGCGTGTGTCGCGCGCGTAGGAGAGGGAAAGCCGATCAAACCTCCGATAGACGACACGTTGACGATATATCCTCTGGGATGCCGGCGCATGCCGGGAAGAGCGGCTCGGATCATCCGGCCCATGCCGAATTCGTTCACTTCAAACATCTTCCTACCTTGCTCCTCTTCGCTTTCTTCCACTGCAGCGAAATAGCCAATTCCTGCGTTGTTGACCAGCACGTTGATGCGGCCGAAGTGCTCCTCGGCGGAATGAACCGCGGCATCGACTTGGCCTTGATCCCGTAACGTCCAATTTCAGAATCAGAGCATCGCCTTTGGCTCCCAGATCCTTGACGTCATCGGGATTCCGGGCGGTGACCACGGCACGGTAGCCGCATTCCAGAACGTGCGCGGCGAGTTCCCGTCCGAAGCCGGTCGAGCATCCAGTAGTGAACCAGACCGGCTGAACGGTAGTGAGCGATGTGTTGTTGGTTGTTGTCATTTGTTATTTGCCATCTATCCGTTATCTAGGCGGCCACACTTTGAAGCAGGCAGCCGCCGTTGCAATCGATTTCTCCCAGCTGTTCCCCTGTGAATTCTTCAAACGTCTTCACGGAGTTGCCGTTGTAAGGATTTCCACTTTGGCAGCTCATGGGGCTATCTGCTGTTTTGCAATCTGGGGGCCGAACTCGGACCGTACGGATCACTTCCCAAGATGGCGTTTGACTGAGTACAGATTAACTGGTGAGGTGCTGGGCGTAGGTGGCGGGCGCCGCCCCGGGGGGGCAGTCGACCAAATCCGGTCACTCCAGGAGAAACGCAGCTTGAGCCCCACTTCTATGTCGGGTACCCGCGTCAACTTCGGGTGCAGTTCGTTCCGAAGGGTTCCGCCGAGTGCCGGCTTGCGATTGTCCGCGGCGGGTAGGACGGCGACATTTCTTGCGCCGGACCGGGCGCGGAGGCATCTCATCTATTGACTGGAAACATACAGTCAACTAAGGAGAATCGATGAAACGTTTTTTGACTTTGACTGCCGCATTGACGGCTTTGTCGCTTACCGCAGCAGCGGCGGACATCGTGGATACGGCCGTGGCCGCCGGCGATTTCAAAACGCTGGTAACGGCTGTGAAGGCGGCCGGGCTTGTTGAAACTCTGAAGAGCAACGGACCCTTTACCGTCTTCGCTCCGACCGACAAAGCATTCGCGAAGTTGCCGCCGGGTACGGTGGAAGGGCTTCTGAAGAATCCAGACCAGTTAAAGGCGATTCTGACCTACCACGTTGTGGCCGGCGCCGTGAAGGCGGCCGATGTGGTGAAGATGACGAGTGCGGAAACGGTTCAGGGCAGCTCCGTTGCGATCAGCGCGACCGGCGGCTCGGTGATGATTGACAACGCCAAGGTGATCAAGTCGGATATTGTCACTGACAACGGCGTGATTCATGTGATAGACACGGTGCTGATGCCGAAGCCTTCCCACCACTAAGCTCCACCTCGGGTCCCAGTGAGCTCTGTTAGGCTCACTGGGGCTGAGGGCTGTTCAATCGTGCCATATTTCACCAAAAGTGTGATCGTCGAGGCGGCTGTCAGCGAGGTATTTCGTTTCCATGAGCGGCCGGACGCATTGACGCTGCTATCCCCTTCGTTTCCTCCGGTGCGGCTAGTGGGCCGCTTCGGCGATGGATTGAAGCCGGGTACCCGTGTGGAGCTACGCGTGGGATTGCTTCGCTGGGTGGCGCAGCACACCGCATATGAACAGGACCGCCTGTTTACGGATGAGCAGGTGTCGGGTCCCTTTGCGAGGTGGACCCATCGGCATGAATTTACGCCGATTGGCACGCACACTCGTCTGACTGACCGGATTGAGTTCGCACTCCCCGGTGGAGCGCTGGTGAACCGTTTGTTCGGATGGGTTGTGGTGCTGGGACTGCGAGGGATGTTCGCTCATCGGCACCGGGTAACTCGGGCGGCATTCGCGGACACGGGGCGCCATTAGAGCTGATCGGTGGTGGACACTGAGCAAAACAAAATGAGCGTCGCTCCGCGAAGGAGTTCCGCCCATTGTTCTGTATCGTGTCGGCGATGCTTATTCCGCCCGTTTGGCCACCATCTCGCGCTTTCCGCGTTCGCCCATGTCGACGGTAAGCTTCAGGTCGTCACCATCCAACTTGCCGGTATACTGCATGCGGAATTCGTTGTCGTTGAATTTCCGGACGACGACGAAGGAAATGTCGTCGCCACTGACTTTGCCATCCTGGATTTCGGTTTCTCCGCGGGCGCTTTTCACCGTGCCCGAGAGCTTGTCGCCGTCAGCCTTCAGGGTGTAGGTCTGTTGGGACGACCCGTTTGGGGTTTCCATTTTCGCCACCCACTTGCCGGATACATCACCGGCCAGAAGCGCAGTGGAGAACGCGAGCGCGCATGCGGCACCGCGGAGAAGGGAGGGGGTTTTCACTTAGGGTAGTACTCCTTACGTATCCGGGACGCTGGCTGGCAGAAGAGGGGTTACGGAACGTCCGTTAATGAACGTCAAATCTCGTAGTCGGGAGCCTTTGGGCGGCCGAACGGGATTGAGTTCCACAGGCGTTCGTGAAGGAAGTACAGAAATATCTTGACTACAGAGTCCAGTATCCCGGCGCCGATTGAAATCTTGGCGCTGCCGGTGACCAAGTACACCAACCCGGCCGTCGACAAGGATCCTAAGACGCGGTAGCTGATGGCTTTAGCGAGACTGCGGGAGTGGCTATCCACGAAGCCAGTGTATCACCCGTTTGTCTATCTGTAAAGGGGGGATTGACTCCCTATTCCTTCGCATCAGGCTACAATGGATTCAGTGCCGAAACTTACGATTCTGCCCGCGGGTGTCACCGTGGAATTCGATCCCGCCACCATGCCGTACTCCCACCACGGAAAGCAAGGCTCGGTTCTGGACATCTGTCTGAACCATGGGATCGAACTGGAGCACGCCTGCGGTGGCAGTTGCGCGTGCACAACGTGCCATGTGATTGTGGAGGCCGGGGAAGCGAACGTTTCGGAAATGGACGACGACGAAGCCGATCGGGTGGAGCAGGCGGCCGACGTAAAGCTACGGTCGCGACTGGGGTGTCAAGTGGTGATCAACGGTGACGTCACGGTATCGATTCCGTCGTGGAACCGGAACTACATCAGCGAGGGTGGAAAGTCACTGAACCTTGGGGACGCCATTCCCCCGCCGCGCACTTAAAGGCGGTTCAGGCCAGCAAGGGTTTCACCACGTTCCCGTGCACGTCGGTGAGGCGGAAGTGGCGGCCCTGGTATTTGAACGTGAGGCGGGTGTGGTCGATGCCCAGACAATGGAGCATGGTCGCGTGCAGATCGTGTACGTGGACCGGGTCCTTCACAATGTTGTATGAGTAATCGTCGGTTTCCCCGAACGTGACGCCGGGCTTGATGCCGCCGCCGGCCATCCACATGGTGAAGCAGCGCGGATGGTGGTCACGCCCGTAGTCGTCCTGGGTGAGTTTCCCCTGGCAGTAGACGGTGCGTCCGAATTCGCCGCCCCACACTACGAGCGTTTCGTCGAGCAGCCCGCGATCGGCGAGGTCGGTGATCAGTCCGAATGCGGGGCGGTCGATATCGCGGCACTGTCCTGGCAGTTCTTTGGGAAGCGTGGTGTGTTGATCCCATCCGCGAAGGAACAACTGGACGAAACGGACGCCGCGTTCCGACAGCCGGCGCGCGAGAAGGCAATTGGCCGCGAACGATCCGGGGCGTCTGGCTTCCGGGCCGTAAAGATCGAAGACGTGTTCGGGCTCCTTGGAAAGATCGGCCAGCTCAGGGACGGAGGATTGCATCCGGTACGCCATTTCGTATTGCGCGATGCGGGTTTGGATTTCCGGATCGCCGGACTCTTCGAGTTTGAACTTGTTGAGTTCGGCGAGATCGTCTATGAAGCGGCGGCGGTCTTCGGGCGCGAAGCCTTCGGGGTTTCGGATGTGCAGCACGGGGTCGGCGCCGGAGCGGAACTTGATGCCTTGATAGCGGGTCGGGATGAAGCCGGAGCCCCACAGGCGATCATAGAGTGGCTGCCCGCCGGGCTTGCCGGTCCCTTGGGATACGAGGACGACGAATGCGGGCAGATCCTTGTTTTCCGAACCCAAGCCGTAGGCCAGCCACGATCCGATGGATGGCCGCCCGGCGATCTGAAATCCGGTCTGAAAGAATGTAATGGCGGGATCGTGATTGATGGCTTCGGTATGCATCGATTTGACGAAGCAGAGGCGATCGCTGATTTTCGCCAGATTCGGGAACAGTTCGCTCATCCATGCCCCGGACTTGCCGTGTTGGGCGAACTTATAGATGCTGGGAGCCACCGGGAACCTGGTCTGTGTTGCGGTCATACCAGTGAGCCGCTGACCGCGGCGCACCGAGTCTGGGAGATCCGTACTGAAGCGTTTGGCCAGATCGGGCTTGTAGTCGAACGTATCGATCTGCGAAGGGCCGCCGGACATGAACAGGTAGATGACGCGCTTGGCCTTAGGGGCGAAGTGCGGGATGGCGGGGACAGACGCATTGTCCGCGTTGAGCAGGGAAGCGAGCGCCGGGACGCCGAGTCCGGTGGCGGCGCGCGAGAAGAAGTAACGTCGCGTGATGTCGATGGAGTCCCGCATGTCTGACTTACTCCTTGGTGATCGTTTCGTCGAGGTTGAGGATCAGGCTCGCTACTGACGAATAGGCCGCGAGTTCGGGCGCCGGGATTGAGGCGTCGGGTGGCGTGTCGCCATGGGCCAGCAGCTTTTGGGCGGCATCCGGATGGGTGCGATAACGGTCCATGTAGTGATGAAAGCCGCGAAGCAGAACCGCGGATTCACGCTCCCGGGGCGCGTGCGCGGTGGCGAGGCGGAAGCCATACGCGATGCGCGATTCCGGAGAAGCGCCGCCTTCGCGAATCATTCGTTCGGCCATCTTGCGCGAGGCCTCAATGTAGGTGTCGTCATTCATCAACGTCAAGGCCTGGAGCGGCGTGTTGGTTCGGGTTTCGCGGACGGTGCAAGCTTCGCGAGCCGCCGAATCGAAGGTCATCATGCCCGGAGGGGGGGCGGAGCGCTTCCAGTAGGTGTAGAGAGAGCGCCGATAGAGGCCGGGACCTTTGTCGCGAGCGTAGCGTTGGCCGGAAAGTTCTTCCCAGAGTCCGGCGGGCTGGTATGGCTTCACGGATGGTCCGCCGAGGTGCTCAACCAGCAGGCCGGATACCGAGAGCGCCTGATCGCGGACGGTCTCGGCCGGCAACCGGAAACGGGGTCCGCGAGCGAGCAGGCGGTTGTCCGGGTCTTGTTGAATGACGCTTGGCGAGGCGTTGGAATCCTGCCGGTAGGCGGCGCTCATGACTATGGTTTTGAGAATGCCCTTGACGTCCCAACCGGTGCGAACGAACTCGGTGGCGAGCCAATCGAGCAGTTCGGGATGTGAGGGGGCTTCGCCTTGGGAGCCGAAGTCTTCGACGGTTCGGACGAGACCGGCACCGAAAAGCATCTGCCAGAAGCGATTCACGGTTACGCGCGCGGTGAGCGGATGTTCGGGGCTGGTGAGCCACTTGGCGAGCCCGAGACGATTTCGCGGGAGATCGGCTGGAATCGGGGGCAGCGCGGCGGGCGTGGTGCGGGACACCTCTTCGCCGGGATGATCGTAGGCGCCGCGCAGCAGCAGGTTTGTTTTTCGCGGCGTCTTCATTTCGCGCATCACCATGACGGTGGGGAGGTTGAAGAGAAACTTTTCGCGTTCCTTGCCGGCTTCGCGCAGATTGTTCCACGCCTGGCGGATTTCAGCACCGGCGAACTGATCGAGAAATGCCGTGCGAAGTTTGTCGCGCTGCGGCTGGGTGCGTCGATCGGGCGGAATGGCGGCAATGGCGGGAAGCGATTCCGGAAGTGCGAGAACGGCGAGATCGGCGGCGGGGAGTGCGTCGTTATAGACGCGGACGTCGTCAATCGAACCGTGGAAGCGCAGGGCGTTGCCTGCTCCGATGCGCAGGGGATCCTTGGCTTGAAAATTCTGATTGAGTTCGTCGAGCAGGATTTTCTTTTTTGCGAGCGCGCCGTCGACGTAGAGGCGAACGCCCTGGGCGATGCGCATGCCGTCGTAGGACATGGCCACGTGGTGCCAGCGGTTGAGTTCGAGGGGCTGTTCGGTTTCGACGCGGATGGCGTCGTCGAGCCACCGCTGCACGAGATTGGCTTGCAGCTTGCCGTTCCGGAGGTAGAGGCCGTAACCGGACTCTTCATCCACGTCCTTGGCTTTGGTGACAATGGCGCCGTCGGCGGCGGTGGGGTAGATCCAGGCGGAGAGGGTGAACGAGTTATAGAAGCTGAACTGGGCGATCTGGCCGGCCTCGATATAGCGCTTACCGTCGAACGTGGCGGCCTGGGCGAGTTTCCCGCCGGCGTATGATTCCGGTCCGTCTTTGAACGCGGCTTTGAGGGGCTTGGCTGAGCTATCGACGCCGGGGGCGGTGTTGTCGAGCGAGTAGCGGGCGAGCAGGGCGTCACGCGGCTGCCAGTCAGTGTCGCCGGCGAGGGAGTTCTCCCAGGTCCGCTGGGCGGATTCCGCCTTTGATCGAAGCGCTTCAAACGTGGCCTTCGCCGAGGCGAGACGAGCATCGAGCGCACGCACCTGTACTTGCTGATCGGGTGTAGGGGCGGGGACCATCGGGGGGGAGTTGCCGTATTTGAAGACGCGGCCCATCTCGTCGATGTTGTTGAAGAAGGCGATCATGGAATAGAATTCGCGCTGCGAAAGCGGGTCGTACTTATGATCGTGGCAGCGCGCGCATCCCATGGTGAGCCCCATGAACACGGTGGACGCCGTTTCGACGCGATCCACCCAGTATTCGACGATGAACTCTTCGGCGAGCGATCCGCCTTCGCCGTTGCCACGGTGGTTGCGGTTGAAGCCGGTGGCGATGATCTGATCGAGGGTAGGATTCGGGAGGAGGTCGCCGGCGAGTTGTTCGATGGTGAACTGGTCAAACGGTTTGTTCTGATTGAAGCTTTCGATCACCCAGTCTCGCCATCGCCACATGAAGCGTTCGGCGTCGGTCTGGTAGCCGTTGGTATCGGCGTAGCGGGCGGCGTCGAGCCAGCGGATGGCCATGCGTTCGCCGTATCGCGAAGACGACAGCAGCCGGTCCACCTGCTTTTCGTACGCGTTGGAACGTTTGTCGTTGACGAACGCGTCGATGTCGGAGGGGGTGGGTGGAATACCGGTGAGGTCAAGGGCGAGGCGGCGAAGAAGCGTGGCGCGATCAGCCTCGCCTCTTGGCTTTAAGGACTCGCGGTCGAGCCGGGCGAGGATGAAGTTGTCGATCGGATTCTTCGGCCACGAATTGTCCGATACGGTGGGAGGCTGAGCCCGGACGGGCGGTTCGAATGACCAGTGGCGTTGCCACCTCGCGCCCTCGGCGATCCATTGGCGCATCAGCGCGATCTCCTGTTCGGAGAGTGGTGGCGCTCCGGTGTACGCCGGCGGCATTCGCAAAGCTTTGTTCGAATGCGCGATGCGTTGGAGGAGCGTGCTCTTTTCAGTGTCACCGGGAATGATGGCGTAGTTCTTCGATGGCAGCAGCGCTTTGGCGGCGTCCTCCCGGTCGAAGCGTAGATTGGCTTTGCGATTGTTGTTGTCGGGGCCGTGACAGGTGTAGCACTTGTCGGAAAGGATTGGCCGGATGTCGCGATTGAACTGTACGGCGGCGTAGGAGGCCGAGGCGGCCATGACGCATAAAAGCGCAGCTTTCATGGGATCTCGGCCCAATTGTATCAGCTACTGGCCCTGAGCCTTCGGTTGGCCGCCATGCGTGCCGCCAGTTCCAGAGCGCATTTCATCGAGGTCGCCTCCGCAATATTCTTGCCCGCGATGTCGAATGCCGTGCCGTGATCGACGGAGGTACGAACGATGGGGAGGCCGATGGAGACGTTGATGCCACGATCGAAATCGAGAAGCTTCATCGGGATGTGGCCCTGGTCGTGATACATGGCCACCACAAGGTCATGATGGCCTTTCACCGCGCGCAGGAACACGGTGTCCCCGGCATGTGGACCGGTGGCGTCGATCCCTTCCTCGCGGGCCTGTGCAATGGCGGGCGCGATGATGGTGTCGTCTTCGCCGCCGAACAGGCCGTGTTCGCCGGCGTGCGGATTGAGTCCGCAGACGGCGATGCGCGGATTCGGGTAGCCGATCCACGGCAGCACTTCGGCGCCGAGTTGAATGGTTCGCAGGATGCGGGCGGCGTCGAGCTGACAGGCCTGGCGGAGGGAGATGTGTGTTGAGACGTGGACGACGCGGAGACGGTCCGACACGAGAAGCATTCGAGAATCCGAGTTGCCGCAAAGCTCGGCGATGTACTCGGTGTGACCGGAGAAATGGATCCCGTTGAGCGCGACGGCCTCCTTGTTGAGCGGCGCGGTACACATGGCGTCGACGTCGCCGCGGAGACACATTTCGGTTGCGGCCTTCACGTAGTGGAGCCCGGCGCGGCCGCAGCGGGCGGAGAGTTGGCCGAACTCAAACGACGCAGGATCGGTGATCTGATTCTGATCGGCGAGCGATGCAGTGAGCGGCGTGCCAGTGGCGGCTTCGGCACCATCGATGACGGTGCGATCACCAACGACGATCCACTCGGCGAGCGCTGCGATCTCGGGATCGGCGAGCGCTTTGATTACGACTTCGGGACCGACGCCGGCAGGGTCGCCGAGGGTGACTGCGATTTTCGGGAGCGGAAGCATCTTTATTGATTGTGTGCGGAGAAGAAGTGGGCGGCGCAAGTGAGCGCGTCAGTCGCGCCGAAGCCGCCGGATTTTGTGATCACGGGCAGGCCATCGGCGACGCCGCCTCGCAGCCGGCCGAGCGGGATTCCGGCTGCGATTTCGCTTTCGAGATCGATGGATGCGGTTTCGAGAAGATCCATGATGAGCCGTGCGGTGTCGCCGCCGGATAAAATGAGCCCGCCGGTGCGTCGCGCGGCGAGATCAGCGCGAATGGAGCGAAGGGTTTCGGGCGAGGGCGCGGCCATGTTGATTTGATGGAGGACGTAGATCGACTTTGCGTGGCTGCGGAGGTGGTCGATT
>JBGSME010000341.1:0-5734 GCA_041740335.1 Bryobacteraceae bacterium
CGCGGCCAGCCATGTCAGAGGTATCGCGGCAAAGCATGCCGCGAGAGGCCACAGCAGGATCGTGTGATGTGCGGCTCCGCCGACGCGGGCAGTGAGAAGCATCGGGAGCCACGACAGCGCGAAGGCGGCGAGGAAGAACAGCGCGGGCCTGGCAAACTCGCCCATCCATGGGAGAGCGGCGACGCCGGCCACACACAACCAACCCAAGCCTCCTTGCGGCAGATTCCCGGTCTCCTCGGCAAGCCAACCTTTCAGCGCGCGGCCGTCGAGGGTCCACCGCAGCAGATTGACCTTGCCCGACACGTCGTTGGAATCGGCGGTAACGTTGCCGCGCAGGGTTCCCCAGGGATCGCGCACATTGTAGCGGATCAGGGGAAACGCCCCCAGGCCGAGCATCAGAAGGGCCACCGCTAGGGCACGTTTGCAGATCAGCGGGCGGAGACGCGTGCGATAGATGAGAAGCGCGGCTACCGACGCTCCGCCCAGGATCAAGACGAAGAGCGCCTTGTCCCAAATGCCAAGCCCTGCGAGGAACGCGGCCGCGGCGAGCCATCGAAGCCGGGCGTTGTGGACGAAGCGTACGAAGCATGCGGCACAGGCGATGGCGAGCAGGTGCTGCAAGGCGACGGGGCCCCAGTCGAAGACTACGGTGAGAATAAAGACAGCATCGGTGGAGGCGAGCGCGACGGCAACGGAGGCGGCGAACTCGCCACATGCGCGGCGCATTGCGCACCACAGAAGCCCGAGCGCGAGGGCGCCGGCTACGACCATTGGAATGCGGACCGACCATACCTCCGGGGTCCACACGCGAAACAGCGGCGCGTACAACCAGGACTTCAGCGCGCCGACATAGGGCATCAGCATGGTGGCAACCGGGCCGTGAAATTGAAGATGGTCGGCCATCCCGCGCGGATCGTAGATACCGCCGGCGAAGAGCGCTTCGTCCTGGGCGATGCCGGTGAGGGGAATGAGCGAGAGTCCTGTGATGACGAAGTAGAGGATGGACGCGGCGGCGGCCGCAAGCGGCACCCGGGTCAACCGCGCGATGCCCGCCGGGCGTGGAGCGCGAGCCCTCCAAGAACGAGCATGGCCGGTGCGAGCAATAGGACGATGCCGTGATTGAGCGCCGATCCGCGGGCGGCGTTCTGCGCCTCGGCGGTGCGCTTACATTGGATGCACTGCGCACGAGCGGCATCCGGGAGCAGGAACAGCAGGGCGAGAATCATCAGGATCACGGGCGGAAAAAGCGCCCAACGCAGCAGCCGCCGCTCGTATCTCATGTGCATGAAGTAACCGATGATGTAGATGGTCTTCAATATCGACAGGCCAAGCAGTGCGCCGAGCATCAGCGCCGGGCTGGCGTGCACGTAGGCGAGCCAGACCTCAACGGCGGTTAGTACGAGGAGAAATACCCAGACTCGGACAAAGATACTCATGGCTTCACGCTCATCAAATAGACCAACGGAAAAATGAACATCCAGACGAGATCGACGAAGTGCCAGTAGAGTCCGCAGACTTCGACGTCCTCCTCGCTCCACTTGTTGCGGGCGACACCGGCGGCGATCACGCCGAGGTAGATGACGCCGGCGGTGACGTGAAGCATGTGGAGTCCGGTGAGGGTAAAGAACGTGGCGCCGAACAGCGCGGAGCCCAGGGGATTGGCCCACGGCAGGATCTTCTCAACGCGCATCAGATGGTTCCACTCGGTGAGGTGGAGTGCAACGAAGAAGGCTCCGCCGGCCATGGTGGCGAGGATCCAACGAACGGCGGCGGCGGAATGCCCGGCTCGCATGGCGTGCACGGCGGCCACCATGGTGAGTGACGAACTGAGGAGAACCAGCGTCATGCCGGTGGCGAACAGGATACTCGGCGAGAAAGCGAAAGGTGCGGGCCAGTTCGCGTTTGCGATGCGGAGGTAAGTGTAACAGACGAGGAAGGTAGCGAAGGTGAGCGCGTCCGACGCGAGGAAGAGCCACATCCCAAATTTCTTCGATCCGATGGCGAACGGCGAACTGCTGGGATGTGTGGCGGTATTGATCATCGATTTCCCCAGAGCACGAAGAGAAGTAACAAGTAGATCCACAGCCCTGTCAGTAAGTGCCAGTAGAGGCGGGCGGCGGCGGGACGCGCCATGCGGAATCCGGCGATCCCGCCGAGCACATGGGCGGCATGAAGCCCGGTGAATACGAAAAAGAACGAGTTCCCGGGCCCGGCGGCGATAGCCAGATCACGCCATGCCCAGCACTGGCCGGCAAGGAAGAGGGCTCCGAGCAGGGCAGCGGCGGTGGCGCGTCCGCGTTCGAGCCAGATGCTGGATAGCACGAGCACGGCGGCGTTGATCCAAACAATTGAAGGGAGCGGGATGCCGGTCCAGTCGCCGCCGAGGCCGCGCCGCACAACCATGGCGCTGGTTAATGCCATGAAGGCCATGGTGACCGCGCCGGCGAGGGCGTAGAAGCCGGTGAGGGACGGCGCTGGAAGTTCAGTCCTGCCATTCACGGGTTTCCGCCTCCCATGGATTGCGGGATGCGGCGGCGCCGCGCCACATGCTGTAGAAGAGGTTGCCGAGAAACAGGAGTTGTACCGCCGCGGTCAACAGGGCCGAATGGGTCATGAAGACATGCAGGGACCGTAGCGGATTGAGGAACTCGAACTCCTGGAAATCCGGATAGCGGCGCGGATTACCCGCGAACCCCGCAAAGTGCATGGGCACGAAGATAAGATACACGCCGATGAAAGTGATGTAGAAGTGAATCTTGCCGAGCGTTTCGCTCATCGTGCGGCCGAACATCAGTGGGAACCAATAGTAAGTTCCGGCGAAGATGGCGAAGATGGCGGCGACACCCATGATCATGTGGAAGTGGCCGACGACGAAGTAAGTATCGTGAAAGTAGAGGTCGATGGCTGGCTGGCCGAGGAAGATTCCGGTTATGCCGCCGCTTACAAAGACGGAGACGAAGCCCAGCGCAAACAGCATGGGGGTATCCATGCGCAGGCGCCCGCCCCAGATGGTGCCGATCCAGTTGAATGTCTTAATCGCGCTTGGCACGCCGACAGCCATGGTGATCATGGAAAAGGCGATGCCGGAGTAGGGGCTCATGCCGCTGACGAACATGTGGTGGCCCCAAACGAGAAAGCCGAGGATGACGATGGATAGCATCGCGTAGACCATCGCCTTGTATCCGAACACCGGCTTGCGCGACATGGTGCTGAGTACGGTGGAAATGATCCCCATCGCGGGCAGGATCACGATGTAGACCTCGGGGTGGCCGAAAAACCAGAACAGATGCTGCCACAACAGAGGCGATCCGCCGCTGTGTTCGAGAATACGGTCACTCACGACGAGCCCGGCGGGGAGAAAGAAACTGGTGCCGAGGTTACGGTCAAGCAGCATCAGGACACCGGCCGGAATCAGGACGGCGAAAGCGAGCAGGCTGACGAGCGCGGCCGACAGCCAGCCCCAGCAGGAGAGGGGAAGCTGCATCATGCCCAATCCGGGCGCGCGAAGGTCGAGCAGCGTCGCGATGAAGTTGATGGAACCCATCAAAGACGCGGCGGCGAACAGGGCGATGCTCGTGAGCCAAAGATCCTGCCCGAGCCCTTGTCCGGGGCCGGCGATTTGTCCCACTGCGCTGAGTGGCGGATACGCCGTCCAGCCGGAGAGCGGCGCGCCGCCGGGGACGAACAACGCGGAGAGCAGCACGAGCAATCCGGCGAAGGTGGTCCAGAACGACATCATGTTGAGGCGAGGGAATGCCATGTCTTCGGCGCCGATTTGGAGCGGGATGAGGAAATTGCCGAAGCCGCTTTGGGGCGCGGTGGTGAGCACGAAGAAAACCATGATGGTGCCGTGCATCGTCATCAGCGACAGGTAAAATTCAGGCGTCATCATGCCGCCCTCAAGAAACGGGATCCTCGCGTTCGGGTAGACCAGATGCAGCCGCATGGCAAGCGACAGCAGCATGCCGAAGACGGCGGAGAACAGGGCGAGAAAGAAGTACTGCAAGCCGATCACTTTGTGATCCGTGCTGAACACGTAGCGGCGAAGGAATCCGGCGCCGGCGCTCATCGGGACTCCGCGTTGGTGACTACCTGCAACTCATTGTGCATGTCGACGAGCCAACGGTCGAAATCATCCGGCGGCAGGACGATGAGGGACGACTGCATCTGATGATGTCCGAGGCCGCAGAGTTCGGAGCAGGCGATCGAATAGGTTCCCGGCGTGTCGGCTGTAAACGGAAGCGGGATGTCCATTCCCGGAACGAGATCCTGCTTCAGTCTAAGTTCGCGGACAAAAAAGTTATGGATAACATCGCGGCTCCGGAGCAGGAGCACCACCGGTCTTCCGGCGGGAACGCGGAGCGCGGCGGTGGCAATATCGTCACGGCCGGCGGGATCCGATTCATCAATGCCGAAAGGATTGCCGGTGGAGTCATTGATCAATTTGATGTCGGTGCGGCCGAACTTGCCGTCTTTGCCGGCGTAGCGAAAGTTGAATGCGAACTGCTTGCCGGTGGCCTCGATGCGAATCGCGTTGGCGGCGATCGGCTCGAGATGCACGCCAGCCCATATTTTCGTACTAATCACTGCCAGGGCGACGAATAAGATGAACGCCGTGGAGGTCCAAAGGATTTCGAGTTTGTTGTTGCCTTCGATGAGCCGGGGCTTGGTGTTCTTGCGGAAACGGAAAATTGCCCAGCCGAGCCCCAACTGCGCGGCTACGAAGATGACCCCGGTAACCCAGAGGGTGGTCATGAAATTGACGTCGAAGGATCGGGCGTGCGCGCTAATCGGATCCGGAAACCACCATCGCGGATGAACGAAGAGCGCGGTTACCAGAATCGCAACGAGCCAGATGAGACCGGCGAGAAACATAGAGCAGTCTCTATCGTACTCCTAGTGCCGAAAATGCCGGATGCCGGTGAACACCATTGCCAGCCCCAAGCGATCGGCGGCGGCGATGACATCCTGATCCTTCACTGACCCGCCGGGCTGTATCACGGCCGTGATGCCATGGCGCGCGGCTTCCTCGATGCCGTCGGGGAACGGGAAGAACGCGTCAGAGGCTACGATGGCTCCCTTTAGGGGCAGCACTGATTTCATCGCGCCGAGCCTCACCGAGTCGACCCGTGACATCTGCCCGGCGCCCGCCGATACCGATTGCCCGTCCCTCGCATAGACAATTGCGTTCGACTTGACGTGCTTGCAGACCTTCCAGCCGAACTCGAGCGCACGCCATTCCTCCGGGGTGGGCTGGCGCTGCGTCTTCACCGGGCATGCAGCGCGATCGAGTACGTGGCGATCCGCCGATTGGGCAAGAAATCCGCCGCTGATCGACTTGACCACCAGCTCCGCGTTGACCGCCGGGCTCACTTCGAGGAGTCGCAAATTTTTCTTGCTGCTTAGCACGTCAAGCGCGGACTGCGTGTATCCCGGTGCGGCAATGCACTCGGTAAAAATCTTGACCACTTCGGCCGCGGTCTCGCCGTCGATGGCGCGGTTGAAAGCCAGAACGCCGCCGAACGCCGAGACCGGATCGGCTTCAAGCGCGCGGATATAGGCTTCGCCGAGTGTGGTTTGCTCGGCGCATCCGCACGGGTTCGTATGTTTGATGATGGCGCAGGCGGGGCGTTCGAACTCCTGGATCAATTGCCACGCCGCGTCGAGATCGACGAGATTGTTGTAGGAAAGCTCCTTGCCTTGCAACTGCCGGCCGGAAGCGATGCCGCCGGAG
>JBGSME010000342.1:0-6461 GCA_041740335.1 Bryobacteraceae bacterium
ATTTCCGTGTATTATGACCGAGAGGTGACAACATGTCCAATTCAGAGAAATCGGCCGGATCGAAGACACGGCGAAACGTGCTGACAGGCGCATTGGCGGCGGGCGCGGTGACGGCGGCGGCGGCGCAGACGGGCCCAGCCAAGAAGGTTCATTATAAGAACGGACAGAAACCGAAAGGGGCACCGTTGTTTTCCGGCGCGGTCTCCTACGGGAATCTGCTGTTCATCGCCGGCAAGGGGGCCCATTTTCCGGGCGACATCAAGGCGCACACCAAGGCTGTGCTGGATGAAGTAGAGAGGGAATTGGTGAACGCGGGATCGTCGATGGAAAAGGTGCTGAAGTGCAATGTGTACTTACGGACGCTGGAAGACTACGCGGCGATGAACGAGACCTTCAAGGGGCGATTCGGGGCGGAGCCTCCGGTGCGGACGACGGTTGCGTGCGCGGACGGGATTCCAGGGGATTCGCTGGTTGAGATCGATGTAATCGCATACATCTGAGGGCGCGGTAAATTAGGTACCGGCGACTGCGTTTTTCGCTTCCCTTTTGGGGAGGCCGGCAGTAGAATCGGGGAAAAGAAGAGAGGGCAGAGACATCGGTTAGAAAACCGGGAGACGCCCAAATGACCTTCGAAGAAGTATCCGTTCTGCTGATCAGCCCGTTCGAGAGCGATCAACGGGCGATGGCTGCGATCTTTCACCGTTCGAGATGGAGCCTTGCCGCAGCGAGAGATTTGGCGGAGGCGCAGCAGATGTTGCGGCACCGGCCGCCGTCGATTATCGTGACCGAGATCTGCGTTCCTGGCGGCGACTGGCGGGCGGTGGTGTCCGCGGCGGCCGGATGCGCTCCGGTGGTACCGCGAGTGATTGTGGCGTCGCGGCTCGCCGACGACGGCCTTTGGCAGAAGGTGCTCGATGCGGGCGGCTACGACGTGATCGAGAAGCCATTCGAGGCGGAATCGATCTTCCTGACGGTGAGCCAGGCGTGGCGGCACTGGCGAGCCGATTGGACGCGGGAGTGCCGAGTGGTGGAGGGATTGAATCCGCTACCAATCGAGAAAACCGTGATAACACTGGCGGCATCGTAACATCTGGCCGCCGGCGAGGGTGACGACGGAACGCCACCAGCGCGAACGCGCGGAAGTAACGACATCCGGCGAAAAGCAGCGGGGGCAGCACTGTCCCCTGGAGTTGGCGGATGAGTTGCGGGACGACGCCGCGGATGCGATTACGTTGGTTGAGGCCATAACGATCCTTGGGGCTGATTCAGTAACTGGCGTCAGGCCTTTGATCTCAATCGCGAGATGCTAGAGAGGTTGGGCTGGCCTACGCGGACTTTGCTGTGAATAACAGAAGTGTAGGCAAGGTCACAAAACTCTCGGGAGGTTTTGCGAGAGCTGCCACAAAACGGAGGGTGGAATGGGCGGCTATTGGAGTTCGTGTTTAAGCCAGTCGATCATCTTGATTTTGTAGCCCTGCCAGGCGGGGTTCTTCTCCCAGGGGCCTACACCGTGAGGGGCGTCGGCTACGGGGTATACCTCACAGCGAGCACCGGCGGCGCGCATTTTCTCGCACATGAGAGGCGATTGCTCGAAGGGCACGGCACTGTCATTGGTGCCGTGGATGAACAGGAAGGGCGGCATTTTTTTGTGGACGTAGGCGATGGGGGATGCGCCGGAGAGGAGACGTTCCGATGCCGGGTCGAGTTGTTCGATGTGGAGGAGTTGTTTGAGGTTTTTCGAAAGACCGCGATCGCGTTCTCGTTTGAGGAGATCGTGGACACCGTAGAAATCGACGACGGCGCGGACGGAGGTTTTGCCGCGTCCGCGCGCGCCGACGTAGGCGACGATGTGTCCGCCGGCGGATTCTCCCATGAGGGCGATTTTTTGAGGATTGATTTTGAACCGCTTTGCGTTGGTCTTGACCCATGCGACGGCGGCGAAGACATCGTCGGTGCAGGCGGGAAAAGCGTATTGGGGAGCGAGACGGTAGTTGACGGTGAACCAGGCGAAGCCGCTTTGGCGTAGAGGTTCGAAGAGGGGTTTCACGAAGGTTTGTTTGTCGCCGGCCTCCCAGCCTCCGCCGTGGACGACGATGACGGCGGGGAAGGGTCCTTTGCCTTCGGGAATCCAGGCGTCGAGGGTGAGGCTGACGCCGCCGGGGCTGGCGAACTCGATGTCGGTTTTCCAGTCGGCGGCGGCTTGGAGGGTGGAAGCGGCGAAGGCGATGGTGACTATGGAGCGGAGGAGCACAGGATGATTGTATCGAGTCGCGCGATTTCGGTGTTTGGGCGGGCCTTGAAGAGCCGATCGGGTAGCCCCGGTTTGCGTCACCGATCTCCGAAGAACCCGCGGATGGCAGCGGCAAGCTGCTGCGGCGCCATGAGTGCGGCGGAATGATCCAGTCCCGCTAGCGCGCGGTACTGAGCGTGCGCGAGGCTGGCGACAAGCGCCTCTGCCCCGGAGTGGAAGAACGGCTCTCCCTCGGCCCCTACCGCGACCAACGTGGGAGAGTTCAGGTGAGACCAACGGTTCGCAGGGAGCGGCTGGCCGGATTGTGCGCCCGCGAGAAGCGCGAGGTCATAGGGTACGGTATGGGCGATCTTCGCCATGTCACTCCAAGCGGGCAGCATCCAGCGCATGAACGTGACGCCAGGAGCGGGGATGCCCATACCCTTGCCAAAGAATAGAGCCACGGCTCCGTCCCGGTGGTTGGCGGATAGGGAAGTTCGGATCTCTTGCAACAGCGTGTCCGGAATCGGCGGGCGGCTGGCGTCCACGATGAACGGGGTCCGCGGCAGAATTCACGACGGCGGCCAGATCCCGAAGAGGAGCACAACCGAACGGGCCAGTACGAATCCGATGTTGCGCAAGACGTGTGCGCTCATTTGGAGAGGCCCGCGGTGGCGCCTAGCGAGCCAACGGAGTCCGAGAGCACCTCCGACAGCTTGTCGTAGCTCTCCGTAGCGCCGCGCTCCATGCCGGAACGAATGACGGCGTCACGCACTTCGTTGGAGAGGTACAGGATGGTGGCAACCAGGGTCGTCGAACGACTCGGAGTGCACGGAAAGCCCGGGTGGGGACAGTTCGCGATAGACCCCGCGCATTCCTAATTCCTGACCCTCGGGTCCGCGCAATACAAAGCGGAAGCCGCCGCCCACGCGCTCGTCCACGCTGGTTTTCGCCTTGAGGGGTTTCCGGCTTGCCTGGAGTTCTCCCAACACCTCATCCAAGCGTTCGAACTGCTGCTCAAAGACGGACCGATAGCGTTCGAGCCAGCCATCGATCTGGTGAAAGGGTTGTGGCCGGAGAGCGCAGATCCGGCGCTGGGCGTCCGGATGTACTACGACGAGTCCGGCATCGCTCAGCGCCCGAAGATGCTTGGACGCCTGTGGCTGCAGCCGATGACGGGCTAGGGCTCATCCACGGCCTTGTCCTCCTCCTTCTTCGGAGGCTTCGGTTTGGGGAGGGGTTTGCGGGGGAGCATTTGATCGCGGGTGGCGGCGTGGTAGGCGAAGCCGGCGATGATGGCGGCGGCTTGTTTGAGGTCGGCCTGCTGGACGTGATCGTAGGAATCCATATTGGAATGGTGCGTGCGGGTCTGATACTCGAGGGGATCCTGGATGAATTGAAAACCGGGCAGGCCGATGGCGTCGAAGGAAAGATGATCGGTGCCGCCGGTGTTGCGGATGCTGACGGTGGTTGCGCCGAGGTCGTGATAGGGCTTGAGCCAGGCTTCGAAAATGGGGCGGCACATGTCGTTGCCCTGGAGATGAATGCCGCGGATGCGGCCGCTGCCGTTGTCGTAGTTGAAGTAAGCCGCGAGGCGGGCGTGGGCCGAGGTGGGGCGCATGGTTTCCGGATCTGCAAAATGTTCTTTGGTGTAAGCCTTGGAACCGAGGAGACCGACCTCTTCCCCGCCCCAGAGCGCGATGCGGACGGTTCGGGGGAGGGGTGTGTCGAGGGATTTGAGGAGGCGCATGGCCTCGATCATGACGGCGCTGCCGGCGGCGTTGTCGGTTGCGCCCGTAGCGCCATGCCAGGAATCGAAGTGAGCACCGAGCATGACGACTTCATCCTTTTTGGATGAGCCGGGAAGTTCCGCAATGACGTTGAAGGAGTCTGTTGTTTCGGTGTGGAAGCGGGCGTCGACTTCGATGTGGAGTTTGACGGTGATCTTCTTTTCGAGAAGGCGAACGATTCGATTGTAGTGTTCGGGGGTGATAGCGATGGAAGGCGGCGGATCGGGATATTCGCTTTTGTAGGAGCCGGCGGAGGAGGCAAAGACGGTACCTCCGTCACCGTTATAGCCGGTGGAGACGGCGAGGAGTGCACCTTCCTTTGTGAGGAACTCGTTGAGTTTGCCGCGGAAGCGATTGCGGCGGCGGAACTCGGCAGCGGTGTCGGGGTCTTTGGGATCGACGGGACCGATGGGCTTGGGCACACCGGCGGGTCCGCGGCCGAGGACGGTTGGGAGCGGCGCAGTGGGATCTTTGCGGTCACCGGGAATGTCGGCGAGGAAGCGTTCGTTGAGGTCGGCTTCCGAGAGGCGGCGGCCGGGTTGGTAGGTCATGACGGGAGTCTCGCGGGGCAGATCGATCAAGACGATTTTGCCCTTGAGTTTTCCTTTGTAGCGTTCGAAGTCGGCTTCGGCGCGCATGGGTGCGAGGATGGGTGCGGCTTCTACGGGTCCGTTGGTGCCGGGCGCCCAAGCCATGGGAAAACCGATGAGGGTTTGGTAGCCGGGTTCGATGAGGTGGGCTTCGAATTTCGAGTAGGACCAGCCGCGCCCGAAGGGTCCCCATTTTTCGAGTTTGACGTTGGAGAGACCGTAGTCCTTGAGGCGGCCGACGGCCCATTCGCCGGCTTTTCGGAATCCGGGGGAGTTGGTGAGGCGAGGGCCGTGCACGTCTGTGAGATAGAAGAGGTGATCCATGACGCGGGAACGTTCGAAGGATTCGACACGGAGGCGATGGACGGCGTCGAGATTGACGGGTTCTGCGCCGGCGGAAGCGGCAGCGGCGGCGAGAAGGCAGGTGATTCGAACAAATGCCGGTCGTTTTGTCATGCGATAGAGATGAGGATACCAGAGGGCGATAGAATATGAGGGAACGCCCGTGAAGATAACGATTTCCAAGGAGAATTACCTCAAAGCGATTGCGGAGGCGCACGCGGAGGGAGAGACGGTAATCGCGGCAACGCTGGCGCGATGGTTGAACGTTTCGCCGCCGGCGGTGACGATGGCGATACGGCGATTGAAGCGGGACAACTGTATTGAGGTGAACGGGGGCGGGCAGATCTCATTGACGGCGGAGGGGACGCGAATCGCGGAACGGATTTTGCACCGGCACCATCTGATCGAACGAATGCTCGTGGAGATTTTCGATATGGAATGGTACAAAGTGCATGATGAGGCGGAGGCGTTGGAGCATGCGGTGAGTGGGGATTTCGAGCGGCTGCTGATCCGGAAGCTGGGGGCTGGGCAGGTGTGCGTCCACGGGAATGACGCGGAGATATCGACGCCGGCGGAGCGGCGAAAGCGCGGATGGCAGACGCTGGACGAGGTGACGCCGCCGAGGACGGTGACGGTGGTGAGTGTGTATGAACGGGATCGGCAATTATTGGAGTATCTGGATGGGCTGGCGGTACGGCCTGGAGCGCGCGTGCAGATCGAGGGGCGGAATTACGATGAGACGTTGTCGTTGCGGGTGGGCGGGATCGCGGTGCAGCTGGGCGTGTCGGTTGCGGGGAAGATCTGGGTGATGGCGGAGGAGGGGTAGCGGGGGATGGGTTGGGTCGCGACGCAGTTGAGCGGGTTGGTTGTTGGGGTCGGGAGTTTTACATGTCGCGGCGGTTTTCGAGCGATTTCGACATGGTGACTTCGTCGGCGAATTCGAGATCACTACCTACGGGAATGCCCATGGCGATGCGGGAGACGCGGACGCCGAGGGGTTTGATGAGGCGTGAAAGGTAGACGGCGGTGGCTTCGCCCTCCACGTTTGGATTGGTGGCGATGATGATCTCGGTGAGGTTGCCGGCGGCGACGCGTTCGAGCAATCCTTTGATGCGGAGACGCTCGGGGCCGATGCCGCGGAGAGGCGAGATGGAACCGTGGAGGACGTGATAGAGGCCGGAGAAGGTGCGGGTGGTCTCGATGGGGAGAATGTTGACCGGTTCCTCGACGACGCAAATGACGTTGGGGTCACGATTGGGGTCGCGGCAATAGGGGCAATACTCGCCTTCGCTGATGTTGTTGCAGAGCGAGCAGAGGCCGAGGGTGTCCTTGACGTCGATGATGGACTTGGCGAAACGTTCGGCGTCTTCACGAGAAGCGCGCAGGACGTAGAAGGCAAGGCGCTGGGCGGATTTCTGGCCGATGCCGGGGAGGCGTTTGAATTCGGTGATGAGGCGGGCTAGCGGCTCGGCGAAATCCATAGACTAGAACAGGCCTTTGGGGAGGCCC